>JANNDZ010000160.1:0-2055 GCA_031378395.1 Pseudanabaena sp. OTE_75_metabat_487_sub | reverse complement strand
GTCGCTTGAGGGATTTGTGCGATCGCTTGAGTGGTGACTTGCTTTTGAACTTGATTTGGGGCTGACATAATTTTTTGCTCCGAATTAAACTATGCAATCACTATGAAAGATGGCTGCTTGCGTGACTTTGCGCGATTTGCGTGACTTGCGTGGGTTTATGGCTAGAGATTAAGATCTCCGACTTTTTTGGTGCTATCAAAGGGAATCTACAAGTTCATAGAAAAAGTCGGAGATCTGCGCTGTTAAAGTTTGCCTTTGCTTGCGGTAATCTTGGTTTTCGCAACTAAATTTTTGCGTGACTTTGAAAAATGCCAAAATAGTTTTTAGATGGTTGAGGATTAAGCATGAGCAGATCGCTACGGGTTTCTGATAATGGTATCAAGCAAATTAAAAAGGCGATGAAACAAGGTGGTTTCACGCAAGAGGCTCTTGCTAAAGCTTTGGGGATTTCGAGATCGGTGATTACGGTTTTGTTTCGGGGAGAGGCGATCGCTAAAGATAATTTTGAGGAGTTGTGCAAATTTCTAGAATTGGATTGGCGTGATATCAGGGGTGAGGATGTCGTCAGTGATGACCTTGATCACCTAGTCCAAGAGGTGAAGCAAAAAATCGCGGCGGATGTGACCGATCGCTGTGGGACGATGCGGGTGTTGGATATGACTCAACCTGTCGATTTGGATCGGATTTATACCGATGTGAATATCATTAAGGATGTGATCGGGCGGCGGCGGATTGGCTATGACGAGGTGATGGAGGTTTGCACCCGTGAGCATTTTGATCGCTTTTTAGTGGGGACGATTAAAGAACGGGTAAAGGGATTTGAGGCGGTTGAAGAATTTCAAAAGCTGGTGGTGTTGGGTAAACCAGGGGCAGGGAAAACCACGTTTATGAAATATTTGGCGATGTCTTGCCTAAGTGGTAGGTTTCATGGGGGACTTGTGCCGATCTTTGTGACGCTGAAGGCTTATGCAGAAGAGGAAGGTAAACCATCGCTACAAGATTATATTTTTGGGGAATTCCGAAAACGTAAGATTAGTCTAATTACGCTAGCAAGATTACTGGAAGACGGTAAGGCAATGATCTTGCTGGATGGACTGGATGAAGTAAAGAAAGAAGATGATCAACGTGTCAAGAGAGAGATTGATCGGTTTTCGCGAGATTGGCTAAAAAATCGCTTTGCGATTACCTGTCGGATTGCCGCGCGAGAATATCAGTTTGAGAAGTTTACGGAAGTAGAGATTGCAGACTTTGATCAGCATCAGATTGAAACCTTTGTTAATAACTGGTTTCGGAATAAGGATGATTCAAAAATAGAGCGAATGTTAGCGAAATTGGAAGATAACGAACCAGTTAAGGAATTAGCAAAAAGCCCTTTGTTGCTTACGCTGTTGTGTTTGGTGTTTGGTGAGCGTAACGACTTGCCGCCGAAGCGATCGGAACTGTATAAGGAAGGTTTAGAAATATTGATGAAAAAGTGGGATGCAAAGCGCAATATTGAACGGGAGATAATTTATAATCATCTTTCGCCGCAAAATAAAGAGGATATGCTGGGACAGATTGCCTTTAATACCTTTGTAAATGGTGAATATTTCTTTCGGCAAAAGGATTTGCAACTTCAGATTAAGGACTATATCTGCAATCTCCCTGAAGCTTCCGCCGATCCTGATGCATTGCGTCTGGATAGTGAGGTGGTACTGAAGGCGATCGAGCATCATCATGGATTGTTAGTGGAGAGAGCAAGAAATATTTATTCTTTTTCTCATTTGACTTTTCAGGAATATTTTGCAGCGCGAGAAATTGAGAGGGAAAGACATTTTGAAAAGTTGATCGAGAATATTTTTAATCCAAGATGGAAAGAGGTGTTGTATCTGACTTTGGAAATGTTGAGGCGATCGGATAATTTTGTGACGATGCTAACAGTCTGGAGTTTAGACTAAAAAAGGAAAAAAAGGCAGAGTAAAAGAGATACAAACTGCCTAAAGTAGATGAAAAAGAAAAAGCACATCTACAGTCATGATTATTGATAAACTACAGGACTTTCGTCAACAGGCATAT
>JANNDZ010000158.1:0-5466 GCA_031378395.1 Pseudanabaena sp. OTE_75_metabat_487_sub | reverse complement strand
CCCTTATCGTCGTGCAGTTCTTGGTCCCGTAGATGTCATTGAAAACGTCACTTCTGAGCAAATGCGATCGTTTCATCGCCAATGGTATGCGCCGCAAAATATGACGATCGCTGTTGTTGGCAATTTACCCGTCAGCGAGATGATCAGTGTGATCGCTGATTATTTTGAGGCAGAAAATCAAGAAATTGCGATCGCCGAAAAGCCTACACCACAATCCTTTACCCCAGAAAAACCTTTTGAATCTATTGTGCGACGGGAAGTTATCGATCCGAGTCTCAAGCAAGCGAGGCTGAGTATGAGTTGGCGCGTCGCCAGTTTGCGGGACTTATCAGAAACCTATCCATTAAGCATTCTGGCAAATATTCTCGGCAGTGGTCGCACATCTCGTCTTGTGCAAGACTTGCGCGAAAATCGGCGCATTGTCGATCGCATTTCTGTGAGCAATTCAGCGATGCGTTGGCAAGGTACATTCCAGGTATTTGCCAAGTTGAACGTAGAAGATGTGGCGATCGTCGAGCAAGCAATTCGTGAACATATCCTCAAATTGCATGAAACGCCTGTTACCGATGAGGAACTAGCGAAAATTCGTACTCAAGTCAGCAATCGTTTTATCTTTGGCAATGAATCACCGAAAGAACGCGCAGGAATTTATGGCTATTACGATCGCATTGTCGGTTCGCTAGAGCCAGCGTTAAACTATCCCGATCTCATGAAATCCATCACCAAAGAGGATATCCAAGCCGCTGTTCGCAAGTACCTCAATCCTGATGCTTATGGTATTTTGATTGTCAAACCCTAAGTGTGAAATTGGGCGATCGCCATGCTTAAACACATCAGCATTAAAGGCTATAAATCAATTCAAGAATTAGATTTAGATTTATCTCCCATCAACGTTTTAATTGGCGCAAATGGTTCAGGTAAGTCTAATTTCATTTCTTTTTTTAAGCTGCTACATTGGATGATGAGACCCTCTGGGCAATTACAATTTTTTGTAGCTAGATCAGGTGGAGCAGACTCTTTCTTGTTTGAGGGAGCCGCAGTTACTCCACAAATTGAAGCCGAACTTAACTTTGAGTCTAACTCTGGCAAAAACGATTATTCTCTTAGGCTTTTTTATGCAGCGTCAGACACTTTAATATTTGCTGAAGAGAAATACCGCTTTTCTCAGAACACAGTCAAGCATTGGGTAGATTGGACTTCTCTAGATGCAGGACATAAAGAATCAAAACTACTTGATATCAAACTACATGTTCAAGAGGCTAAAAATCTCTATAGTCTGATGCAATCGATTAATATGTATCAATTTAACGATACAACAGAAACTGCAAGTATCAAACATAGAGCTAGTATCAATGACAACTACTATCTTAAAGAAGATGCTGGGAACTTAGCACCTTTTCTGCTAAGGATTAGAGAAAAAGAGCCGCGTTATTATCAAAGAATTGTAGAAACAATTAGACAAATTGCTCCATTTTTTGGAGATTTCATATTTCCAGGTGGAGATAATCCCCTGCTTTTACAATGGGCAGAAAAAGGTAGTGGTTTACTTTTTAGTCCTGACCAAGCATCGGATGGAACATTAAGAGTAATGGCTTTAGTCACTCTTTTATTACAACCTCCTGATAGTCTGCCTGATGTTTTAATTCTAGATGAGCCAGAGTTGGGATTACATCCTTATGCTATTAATATCATCGGCGGCTTAATTAATAGCGTTTCTAATCGTTGTCAAGTAATTTTAGCGACACAATCACCGTTATTAGTAGATTGCTTTGATCCTAAAGAAATTATTGTGGTTGAAAGAGATGACCGAGAGTCTTCTTTTAAAAGGTTAGTTGAAGCAGATTTAGAAGATTGGCTAGAAGAATACTCATTGTCTGAACTATGGAATAAAAATGTAATAGGCGGGAGACCTAGCCGATGATTCGTCTACATGTTATTGCAGAAGGTCAGACAGAAGAAGAATTTGTAAATACAATTTTAGCTGAACACTTAGGATATTTTAATATTTCTACATCTGTACATAGCATTACAACTAAACGAACTAAAAACAAAGTGTATCGAGGAGGATTAACTAGTTATGAAAAAGTAAAAAAGGATATCACTCTCTGGTTAAAGCAAGATAAATCTGAGGATGCAAGATTTACAACCATGTTAGATTTATACGCATTACCTAATGACTTCCCAAAATTTGATGAAGCTAAGAAATTAAAAGATTATCAAAAAATTGAATGCCTTGAAAATGCTTTTTTTGATGATATTAATGATCCAAGGTTTATCCCCTATATTCAGTTGCATGAATTTGAAGCATTAGTTCTTGTCCAACCAGAAAAATTATTAGAAAGATTTCCTGAATATGAGCAAGAGATTCAAGAATTATCAAATGTTTGTCATAGTTTTTCTTCTCCTGAACTAATTAACCAAGGTGCAACTACTGCTCCTTCTAAAAGAATTTCTCAATTTGTTCCTACTTACGAAAAAGTCTCTGCTGGATTTTTGATAGTTCAGAAAATTGGTTTGGCAAGCATTAGAGAAAAATGTCCGCATTTTAATCAATGGATTACGCAGTTAGAAAACCTGCAAGTCTGATCCACATCACGATATATGCCAAAATGAGAACATTGAAGATATTGATTTAGCCATGCAGCAGTTACTTTACATCGAAATCCCCACACCTCAAATTGAAGCCGTGAAAACATGGCTCCAGTCTGAGTACCAACCGCCCTTTGGGAAAAAATCCGTTGCTAAGCATGGCTTTATCCTCGATCACCAAAATCGTTCAGGAGCGATCGCGCAATTATCAGTATTTCTCTGGACGCTACAACGTACAACTTACTTAAAAGTGTTTCGCTGGTCGGATGAGGTGATGAATGGTGAAAAAGATTTTCTTGAGCATTTGACTAAAGCTGCCCGTCAAGCATTTCCATACGAATATAAGCAGCCACCCGCGATCGCGCCCAATCAATCAATTTTTGAGGCATTAGCTGCGGAATATCCGCTTACAGTTAAATTCTTTCAACGCATTCCTAATGGCGAATACGATCTCAATCGAGTCTATTGGTGGGAGAAGCGCTGGAGGGAAAGTGTCAAGAATCCGAAAGAGCCTAGACAGGTGATCTTTCAGGATTCACAAACTAACTCTGCAAAACCAGATGTGAGCTATGACATCGTGTATCTTGGTGGAGCATTGGGTGCTATCCATGCGGCGATGATGGCGAAATTGGGCTATCGCGTTTGTTTAGTAGAACGGATTCCTTTTGGAAGAATGAATCGCGAATGGAATATTTCCCGTGCAGAATTTCAGAATCTCATTGATTTCGGACTCTTCACTAAAGAAGAATTTGAATTAATGATTACAGCAGAATATGTCGATGGCTTTAATAAGTTTTTTGATAGCAATAATCCACCACATCTCAAGGCTAAGGTGCTGCATACTCCAACTGTCTTAAATATTGCGATCGATACTAATCGATTGTTAGAAATTTGCAGTAAAAAATTACATCAATATGGTGCAGTAATTTGCGATCTCACTGAGTTCCAAAAGGTTGTCATTGGTAAAAATGAGGCAACTATTTTTGCTAAGAATCTGGAAACAGAAGCAGATGTAATTATTACTTCTCGGTTAGTAATTGACGCGATGGGATCGGCTTCAGCGATTGCGCAGCAAATTAATGCAGGTCAAGCTTTTGATAGTGTCTGTCCGACAGTAGGCGCAGTTTTAGAAGGAATTGATAAGCATGTGTGGGATTCCCAATATGGTGATGTGCTATTTAGTCATGGTGATATCTCAAGGGGACGACAGTTAATTTGGGAACTCTTCCCTGCGGAAAAGGACGAGCTGACAATTTATCTATTCCATTATCACCAAGTACATCCAGAGAATGCAGGATCATTGTTAGAAATGTATGAGGACTTCTTCACAATCCTGCCTGAATATCGGCGTTGTGATATGGAAAAGCTCACTTGGAAGAAAGCAACTTTCGGTTACATCACAGGACATTACAGTCTCAATGAAGATTCTAAAAAATGTGCTTTTGATCGGATTTTAGCGATCGGTGATGCCGCATCATTACAGTCGCCACTTGTGTTTACTGGCTTTGGTTCCCTCGTTCGCAACTTGCCCCGTCTAGCGACCTTACTTGATACTGCACTGAAATATAATTTACTAAACGCCGATGACCTTAATCAAATCAATGCTTATCAAAGCAATATCGCTGTTACATGGCTATTTTCTAAAGGGATGATGGTTCCGACGGGAATGCACTTACCTCCAGAGCGAGTGAACTCGATGCTAAATACATTCTTTGGATTGCTAGCTGATGAGCCTCAACCAGTTAGCGATCGCTTTATCAAAGATCGCCTCAATTGGTTGATGTTCAATCGTCTTGCCCTAATTGCCGCATTTAAAAATCCAAAGCTTATTCTCTGGATTATAGAAATGGCAGGTACAAAGGATTTATTAAAATGGCTCTCTAGTTATGGAGCCTTTACCCGTAGTTCCTTTGCTAATGCTTTATTGGGTGGATGGCTTCCTCAACTCATACGTAGTTGTCAAACTTGGCTAGAACCGTCAAATCCCCGTTTGTGGCTGCGTTTACTAAGTTGGAGTTACGCGCTCAATTACTCTGTCGGTAAGCCTGTAGATTAAATAGTTGAATTTAGTGATTTTCAAGGAACCCAAATAACGATATTGAGAATTTGAACTTAGAAAATATGCCAAATCCGCCTTTGGAACAACTTTTTTACTCCAGTCTGGTTACAGAACACATAGTCCCTAAAGGTCGAGACTTCGCTTTTAAACGATGGCACCATAACTTAGTAGAAACCTCAAAGCAATATGACGGCTTTTTGCGTTGTGATCTATGCCCGCCGCTTAGATGTAAAGATCCAGTTGTGAAATGGTATTACATATTTCATTTCGATTCGCCAGAACATCTCAATCAATGGATGGAGTCAAGCGATCGCAAGCAACTATTAGAATCTGGTCAAGAAATATTTTCCGCCTATCGATTTAAGTCTTTTACTACAGGCTTAGAGGGCTGGTTCTCTGCGTTGTCAGGCAATTCAGAATATAAAGGGCTTGGTCCCCCGCGCTGGAAACAAATCCTCGCTGTAGTTTTAGGACTTTATCCAGTGGTGATGATGCAGGCGATCGCATTTTCTATCTTAGGGCTTATGCAATCTTGGTCATTGGCTAGCTCAATGATTGTGAATAATCTAATTACTTCGACAATCCTGAGCCTATATGTAATGCCTCTTGTCTCAAAACGTTTAGGCTTTTGGTTGCAACCTGCCTATCGACCAGTATCACTCAAAACCAACTTAATCGGGACTGCCTTGGCAATAATCAGTTTGGCGCTAATGGTGCTCCTATTCAATGGAGCTTGGGGACTGATTAAGTCATAGTTATAGCAGTTTTCATTTTGCCTACTGCAAAATGAAAACTCAAAAACCTTACTGGGATTGATA
>JANNDZ010000135.1:0-2239 GCA_031378395.1 Pseudanabaena sp. OTE_75_metabat_487_sub | reverse complement strand
ATTTGAGAACATTATGAAAATATTTGGAATTGACTTTACTAGCGCACCAAGCAAAAACAAGCCGATCGCTTGTGCAGAAGCTCGGCTAGAATCAGATATTTTGAGTATTCTGAAGTTCCATCGTTTTACAAATTTCCCTTCTTTTATGGACTTTTTGACGCGATCGCCTGTTTGGGTTGCAGGAGTAGATTTTCCATTGGGTCAACCTCGCAAATTAATCGAAAACTTGCAATGGGGGAAGACTTGGGCGGAATATGTCGATCTCGTAGGGCAGATGAGCAAACAGGAGTTTGTCGAAACTTTAAATCAATATCGTCAGGGTCGAGCTGATGGAGATCGCGAACATTTGCGCCATACTGATCGGGGCACAGGGGCAATTAGTCCGATGAAAGTCTATGGTGTACCTGTAGGTAAAATGTTTTTTGAAGGTGCACCAAGAATGTTGGCAGCAGGATTTAGTGTTTTGCCTTGTCATCCCACTAACGATCCACGAATTGTGATTGAGATTTATCCTGCGCTAATGTCAAGGAGCATTATCGGTAAGCAAAGCTATAAATCTGATGATAAGCACAAACAAACTTCGGAAATGCAATTTTTGCGTCAAGAAATAATTAATCAGGTGCGATCGCCTATATCCAATAAAAAATATGGCTTCGTTGTCGAAATTGATCAACAACTTACCTGTGAATGTGTGGATGATGCTTCGGGCGATACTCTTGATGCTGTACTTGCGTCTATCCAAGCAGCATCGGCTTTTAGACTACCCAATTATGGAATTCCTGAAAACTGCGATCGTCTTGAAGGATGGATTTGTGCATAAAACCCAAAATAGAGTTGCAGCGCAAAGCGCTGCAACTCTATTTTGGGTTAAAAAAAGAGCAAACTTGAGTTTACTCTTTTTTATTTGAAATTTGATTTATCTAATTTAAGAGTTGATGGATTTTTAGTTCCAATCATAGAAGAAACTCCAAAAGCAAATCTCTAGGCGTGCACAACTTCATTACTAGTTGTTTTTTTCCAACCTCTAGGCAACTTCAAATCATCAGGATCGACGTAATGACAAGCATAGTCATCTAAACAGATTAAAGCCCAACCATTGCCATCGATATTAACGAGTTTGTAAGAAGCTTCCAACACAAAAAATCCTTTGTGGTTGCGGGTGTCGGGCTTTACTCTGACATTTTCTAAGATCATTTTATTAACTTCCTTTTAAATAAAAAATTGTCACTTAGCTGTAATTAAAAAGTTATCAGCTTCAGTTATTTATATTTATGTAGCCTAGCACCCTTGACAAAAATCCCGTGTTAAGTTTTTCTGACAAAAGAGCCGTACTTATGAAGTTCTATGACGTTAGATAAAGTTATTTATTGAGTTTCAACAATTGTGATTCACAAATGTTGACAGCAGCCAGAAATTAGCAAGAATACATAGACTGAATTTTAGCTTAGTACCCAGTCTCTAACCTTTTCAAGGGCTTTCCAATCTGGCCGACGGCGCAATCCTTCTTCAAAATTCTCAACAATTTCTGGCTTAATATCTTTCAAAATCATTAGCCAATTTTGAGCTGCTTCAACTTGCTCGCGAACCCCTTTTTGTGATAGCTCTAACATTGCGATCGCTAGATTAATGTGACCTTGAGGATCTTCGGGTGCAATTTTGACCGCTTTCTGTCCTGCCTTGACCGCGAGTTTGGCATTGTTGTCTAGCAAATACAACCAAGATAGACAAATCCAACCGCTAGCAACTTTGGGCTGGCGATCGCATACTTTTTCAAACACAGGAATTAATTCCGCCGCAGATTCACCTTGTTTGTAGCGTTCTAAACCTTGAGTGAATAAATCTTCTGCAATTTCTGTATTCATTGAGCGAATCAAAACTCCAAAGCCGTATTTTTTGCCTTAATGATATTAACATCAAATTGGATCAAAACATTAAGAACCAATTTTAGTGTCGCGGCGAAGCTGCGACACTAAAAATTTAAATTGAACTTTTATGAGTCAGCGTATACCCATTATCAATGTCGGGCTTGACACAACTAGCTATGCAGATACTTGCGATCGCATTGTCACGCTTGTCCAGCAAGCGACATCTTGCTACATTATTGCCGCGAATGTGCATGTGGTAATGACAGCCTATTGGGATCGTAACTATCGCCAAGTATTAGAAAATGCCGAAATTGTTACGCCCGATGGGATGCCGCTTGTGTGGGGATTGCGATCGCTAGGGGTAAAAAATCAAC
>JANNDZ010000086.1:0-2123 GCA_031378395.1 Pseudanabaena sp. OTE_75_metabat_487_sub | reverse complement strand
CTCACTATTTGGGTTTTATGTTCTAACAAGAATGGCGACAGTTATATAATAAATATAAAGAAATGTAAATAGTGGCGGAACTGATGGAGTGGAAGCAAATCGAAGAAAACTGGGTGTTAACACCGCCCAAACCCAAAGGCGTAATTCACTTTTTGGGAGGTGCATTTTTTGCAGCTGCGCCCCATGTCGCCTATGGTCGCGTACTAGAGCAACTTGCTCAAAATAATTATGCGATCGTCGCTACCCCATTCCTGAATAATACCTTCGATCACCGTCAGATTGCTCGTGAAGTCAATACCTCATTTCGGAAAGCACGCAGCAAACTCTTTCTTGATTATTTCCCAGTATTTGGCATGGGGCATAGCATGGGCTGCAAGATTCATCTATTGATCAATAGCCTCTATAAACCCACCCGCGCTGGCAATATTTACATTGCTTACAACAACTACAGCGCCGATCGCTCGATTCCCTTTTTTAAGGAACTAGCAGGCACGATTCCCGAAATGTCATCAATGAATTTTACGCCTACACCCAAGGAAACAGAGCAATTAGTCACCGCTAATTATCAGACTGCAAATAATTTATTAGTCAAATTTGTGGACGATGGCATTGATGAAATTTCGACTCTTTCCCAGCTTCTCTCCCAAAAATTCCCTAAAACCGTCAGCTTGCAGACCCTCGAAGGAACTCACCTCACCTCTATGGGTATCGATATGAAATGGCAAGCGGGTTCAAGTTTCTCAGCGATCGATGCGATCGCGCAGTGGGTCAAGCAGGAAATGCACAAAAATAACCAGAGCCTAGAACTAGTCTTGCTAGCATGGCTTGCCAAGCAAATTGCCTAAAAAAGTAGGGGTGCAAAGCACCCCTACTTTTTTAGGAAGTAATAACAATGAGTAAAAATACTCTAATGAAATCAACAGTCAACTTAACAACAAAGTTCGATCAAATCGATTGATTCTGTATTGATATATAAGTCATTAGGATTTCTAATATTTTTTTAATCTTATTAAGATTACTGACTATTAATATTAGTTTTTGTATCATTATGTATCGAGCGATCGCAAAAACATATTAATAAATCGCTATTTTTCTTAACATAAACCGCCTCGCTGACTTATCAAATAATCCTTGTATCCAGAGGGTTTGCGCATCACAGTTTAGAAATATCTCGCGAAAACAAGTACTAGAGGATATATCTAGCTTATTAGAGTCATATAAATTTTTTATATGAATTTGTTGCTAAAAACAGAGCGTTTCAAAAAAATTTTTTCAAAAAAAGTAAATGTGGATACGCACTTTATGTTTAAATTAGAGACATCGCTCAAGGACTTCTCACGAAGAATTCCTGATAGGATTAACTTATATAAAGCAAAAAAGTATTCTACCAAAGAAGCAGATATCAAAGGACTAATTAGATTTTTAACAGATTTTCAATTTTTCTTTAATTTTCGATTTGACTATTGACTCTGACTCTTTAGTTTTTTTTGCCGTGCAATTTGCAGATACATATTTGCAGTTTACTGATTTTCATTCAACCATAGTAAGGAGATATTAATGTCTTACTCAAAAACACAGTCTAAAGCCAAGGCTGGGTACGACGCAGGTGTTCAGGACTATAAATTAAAGTACTATACCCCCGATTACACACCCAGAGATACTGACCTTCTCGCTGCTTTCCGCTTCGTGCCTCAACCAGGCGTACCTCCAGAAGAAGCTGCTGCTGCGGTAGCCGCTGAATCTTCTACAGGTACATGGACAACTGTATGGACAGATTTGTTGACCGACCTCGATCGCTACAAAGGTCGTTGCTATGATGTCGAACCAGTACCCAACGAAGACAATCAATACATCGCTTACATCGCCTATCCTCTTGACTTGTTTGAAGAAGGTTCTGTAACCAACTTACTTACCTCATTGGTTGGTAACGTATTTGGTTTCAAAGCTCTTCGCGCACTTCGTCTAGAAGACATTCGTGTTCCTATCGCTTACTTGAAGACATTCCAAGGACCTCCTCACGGTATCCAAGTAGAACGCGACAAGTTGAACAAATACGGTCGTCCTCTATTGGGTTGTACCATCAAGCCTAAATTGGGTCTATCTGCTAAGAACTACGGTCGTGC
>JANNDZ010000066.1:0-6534 GCA_031378395.1 Pseudanabaena sp. OTE_75_metabat_487_sub | reverse complement strand
CATTCACTGCCAAGGATTGCTTGAATGGTTTTGCATTTAGATGGAGATTCAACGAGTAACAGCTTTTTCATATTTTTATACCTGTGTAAACTTTATCGCCAAACGGACTTATTTCTGATTTTCAAGAGGCTTGGTTTGCTGTGCATTCAACATGGCGACAGCCCTACTGATATTGGCAGCATCTCTGTCAGTGACATTAGATTCAATGATTTTGCCTTGCGACTCCACTAGAATCGGATTAACGGGACGATCCTTTGCCTTTAAAGTCATCGTATCCGATGCTTTTTCGAGACTGAACTTGTAATTCCCCTTACCATCAGGACGCTCAAAGATAAGATTATTGCCATCTTCTTTACCCTGAACTTGCAGCAGTTCTCGACAATCACGCGCCAGCTTGAGGTCACGTTCATCGTTAGTTGCTTTATCAGTAGAAGTTTGCGAAGTTTCCTGCTCATTACCATCGCGTTTATTTTCGGTTTTGTCTTTACCCAGTTGAGCCAAACCATCAAACATCGACAGAGCAATGGCTTGAATCTGGGCAGCATAATTAATCTGATTCTGCTCTTGAATAGCAACACTCACCAGTTGAGCTTCATTACTATCGGAATCGGGATTACTGCTTGGTGCATAAGCCAAATCCCATTCTTCATCGAATACATCGTCTTTATCTTCCATCGTAAATTCTGTCAAAGTAATTGGATAATTCTCTCGTTCAGCGATCGCTAAAATGTTGACTATGTGAATGACAAGCTGATTAAAAGCCGTCACAAACTGGGCGATATTAACATCAGGATTATCGGTAATCATCGTGTTTTCCTAGCGCTCTAGCTGGGGTTGAATAGGTTCTATTTTCAAGCGGGGCAATTTATCCGCAACGGAGGCAGGTTGCCCCATGCGCTGAAAGAGCTGCTTGAAACTAGCCAAATCCTCTGGAGTCATTGACTGAGCAGTGATTTGTCCTTTGTCAGTCCGCAGAATGTTTTTCCCCCTATCGTTGGCGATCGAGATATCGCCATCTTCATTCCTTTGCAAGGTATAGTTTTCACCCTTAAAAGTTTCTCTTCCAGTCTGACTGAGAAAATTATCGACTACGACAACCGCTCTAGAGCCAGCAGGAGCCAGATCTCCCATCTTGGCGATCGCGGCGGGATAACCCTGCTTTTGAGTTAGGTCAGCCAGATCGATATTGGTGATCTGCACAGCAGTCTGCGTAAAATCGATTTGCTGGTCGAGCGTACTCCGAATCGCAGGATCGATCACCCATAGGTTTTACCCAAACCCGTGCCACCCAGCACGGCAATGCCGCGATTAGCATCATATGATTCCAGTTGTCATATAATCCATATAATGTTGTGGATAATCTCGCAAGGGCTTTGATCGAAATAAAATGAAAATAAAGCGAATAAAAATAAACGACTTTCGTGGGTTTCGCGAGTTTGTGGTTGACATTCCTACAGACTCTAATGTCATTGCTTTTATCGGTAAAAATGGCGCAGGAAAAACAGCAATTTTAGATTCAGTAAGTCTTTTACTGTCTATTTTAGTTAAAAATATCCGTTCCAAGTTCGGCAATAAACTTCCCAGTAAATTTTTGAATAAAGACGATATAAACTCACAAGCGGAAAGATATCAGATTCAGATAGAGTTTTATTGTACGAACAATCATTATTCAAGTAGTTCTTACACAATTTCATTAACTGAATCTTTGAATGACAAGAGAATAATAGATGGAACATATAATGATTTTGTTGATACAACCAGATCATTATTAAATATTCCAATACTTATTCACTATCAAATCAACAGAAATGTAGTTGAAAAAACCCAAAAAACTAATTCTTCGTCAAAATATACTCGTGGATATGCTGACGCTCCCCAGTTTTCAACCTATGAAAATGCGTTTAGTGGCAACATAAATTCATTTAATGACTTTGTTAAATGGTTTAGAGAAGAAGAAGACTTGGAAAATCAAATCCAACGAGATCATCGTAATTTTGATCATCGTAATGATCGATTGGAAGTAGTTAGAAATGCCATTAATAAGTTTTTAAATAAGTTTGATGAATCTGCTAGATTTTCTGATTTGAGAATAGAGAGAGAAAGGACTTCTAGCAAAAGTATTAGGCTTGGTCAAGAATCTATTGTAAGTTCACTTGTTATAGACAAAGATGGACAAAAATTTAAATTTTCACAGCTTTCTTCGGGGGAAACTACAATACTATCTTTGGTAGTTGATATCGCTCGGAGATTGACAATCGCTAATCCAGATATATACGATAAATTATCAGGTGAAGGGATTGTATTAATTGATGAAATTGATTTACATTTACATCCACAATGGCAACGTAGATTTTTGCCAGCACTTGTGCATACTTTTCCAAACTTGCAGTTTATTGTTACTACCCATTCACCTCAAGTTTTGAGCCATATAGTAAGAGACAGTGTGTTTTTACTAGAAAACAATAAAATTAGCGACCGTGATATTTATACCGAAGGACGTGACAGTAATGCAATTTTGCAGGATGCATTCCATCTGTCAATAATTGAAAAAGAGGATCAACGCGAAATTGATGATATATATCATTTGATTGATGAGCATAATGTGAAAAAGGCTCAAATGAAGCTCGATAAGCTTAAAGAAAAACGAGGTCAAAATGATCGTGAAGTATTACGGATGCAATCATATATTGATATGGACAATGTTGTATGAAGTATATCATCAAGAAGAAAAGAGAACCAAAATCATTAACTGATAAGCGCAATACCCCAGACTCTAAATATGATAGCCCACTAAAAGATTGGCAAGATAAATTACTAGATGAGCAAGGCTATCTTTGTGCCTACTGCATGGGTCGTATTAGCTTGGATCGCGATCAAATGGGCAATCCACACATAGGAATAGAACACTACATATCTCAAGATAATTCTGCAAAAGAGCCATATCTTGGTTTACGTCTAGATTTACAGTGGAGAAACATGCTCGGTGTTTGCAATGGTAAATCTGGGTTCGATTGGCACTGTGATAAAGCCAATGGGAAAAAGAATGATGAAGGAATTTACATAAAGGGAAAACATCATGGAGAATCTAAACTCAATGTGCTTGATCCTCTAGATATCAATAAGTCAGAAAAAGTCGTTAAGTATTCGCGATCTGGTGAAATATTACCAAACACAACAAATCAGGATTTAGAAAGAGGAGTAAGTGAAGACTTGAATTGTATTTTAAATTTGAATGCTGAAAAATTAAAAGAAGCTCGTATGGATGTAATGGATGTTGCCAAAAATATTTTGAAAAAGAAGTATCCGACTGGTGCATGGCGAATTACAGATATTGATAAGGAGATTGAACTTTGGCAAAGCAAAAAGGATGGTAGATATAAAGCTTATTGCCAAGCTGCTATTTGGTATTTAGAGCAACTCAAACAACGAGAAACTTAAAACGTCGCAGCAATTAAGCTCTCCGAAACATGATTAGTTCAAGTCCAGAGCCGATCTCGCTTTGTTCTCCATCGCGATCGCCGTAATCGCTTTACATCGGATAAGGGGCAGGGAGAAAAAAGTTGATTGTGGCTTTTTTTGCTAATATTTGAGCTATAACAATATACATATTGATTTCTAAATCTCTACACTCACAGTAAAAAATCATATTTAAACTTGCAATGAAAAATCATAGCGTATTAATTTATGAAACTTGGCTGAACCCGATTGTCAATCTTATTGAAGAGGGAGAATTTGTTGAGGCTTATGCATTAGCTTCATACTTTCCTAGCACGCGCAGTAGACATCTCATTCAACTTGCTGCGCTGATAGGACAGAGTAAGATTGCACAAGCTAGTAATTGTTTACAGGGTATTAAATGTGAATATCAAAGTTTAGAGTCCGAATTTGCAAATATTTTTGGTCAAATAGACCTCAATTTGATTGATATTGGCTCGCAAGCAATTAGCAATCAATATTATGAATTAGGTGATTTTTGTTTTGATTCTCAAATTCTTGCTCATCCAGAGACAAGTTTATTAGTCGCTGACAAATTATTTCAATTTACTGTAAAGATGATAGTTGTTGAAAATTTTGATCGAAGTGAAGCATATCTGGAAAGAGCGCTCAAATTAAATAATTCTCCAATTAGCTTCATTTGGCGTGTAAAGATACCTTTGATGATTAATAAGATCGAAGTCATATATATATATTGTCTTGAAATTATTAGAGATAGGCTTGAATTTATTCCTGCTCCTTTAGCTATCGCAATAATATTCGTTGTATTAGCTATATTAGCTATGACTTTAGCTTATATGACCCCAATATTATTTACTATAGGGCTTCTTATATTTTTTATAATATATTTACTTAAATTCACATTTGTTTATGCTTCCAGATCTGGTTCCGCCATAAAAATGGGTAGGACACAATTTAACATTGGTGAGGAATATGAAGAACTGGAAAATATAACAATCGAACGTAATACTCGAATTGAATTTCCATCCGAATGTTCTATTGAAAAAAGAGTTGAGTTAAAAATTCAATTAACTAGAGAAGTACAGAAGGATACTCGTGTTAAAGAAAAAATTGCGATTCCTATAGATCTTGATGCAAAAGAAGCCAAACTAAACGTCAATATTACGGCAGGTAAAGGGTTTGCCATATCCCCTCAACATTCGCAAGAGATGAATATTTCCGTTGATGGCGATTCTAATGAGGTGATTTTTAGCCTTTTCCCAGTTCAAGAAGGTACTCAAATTATTGAGATTGAGTTTTTTAAAGAAGCAACGCGAATTGGGTATGTAATCGTCGAAACTTATGTTCATTCATACATAAAGCGAAGAAATCCAAATTTTATGCCGATAGGAAATCCAGTTAATGGGCAAATTTTATCAATGGAAAGTCCAGTTAATGGGCTAAATAAACTTTCAACAATGAAAATTAACCCTAACAAGCATACTCTTCATGTAAATTGGATTGATGGAGAAAGTAAGCTACTTTACACTATTTACCCAGCTAATCGTTTAGGTCAGTGGGAGAAAACAATTCCTAATATCCAGAAACAAATCGAAGATGATTTACGAAATTTGAATGCTTTTTTGACTGAAGTAGTTCAGCAAGGAAATCCTTCTGACGAACGATGGGATAGTATCTGTTTCAATCTTCAGAGTGTTGGAGCTAACTTATTTGAAATGTTAATTCCATTGGAAGTAGCAAACCAAATTAAAACATGGGAAATTGGTTCTCCCATAATTATTTCTACTAATGAACAATGGATTCCTTGGGAGTTAATGTATGACGGTGAAGATTTCTTAGGAAAGAAATTCATTGTGGCACGATATCCTCGGATTAGTGATGGTAAAGATATACCAGATAAAAGTAGATCTGAAAACAAGTGTGAAAGAGAAATCAATCGCATTGTGAATGTTGTTGGTGGAGATGTACCTAATGCTGAGGCGGATAGAGCAACTCATCTTTTTTCCAACTTTCTTCCTATGGAATCGGTACACCTGCTGTCCAAACAGTCTATATCCGCACTTGTAAAAGCTCTTCCCAGTACAGACATTCTCCATTTTACATGTCATGGTCATTTAGAACCACATTTACTGCAAATTGCTGGAGATAAAAACAAAAGTCGGATTGACAATTTGATGCCTGATTCTATTAAAGGATTACCTCTTAAGATAGGTAGCCTTGTATTTGCAAATGCTTGTGCATCAACCGTTCCAGTTTTAACTTTTGGAAAGTTTAGTAGCTTTGGCTGGAAATTCTATCAACAAGGTGCGGAAGTTTTTATTGGAACTCTTGGAGCCGTACCAGTAAAATATGCTGTTAATTTCGCAGAAAGTGTTTACAGCGAATTATTTAAACCAGACGAACAAATTACTATAGGTCAGGCTGTAGCCAGAGCCAAAGATTTTGCAGCTAATGATCGAAATCTGTTCTGGCTGTTGTATTGTATTTATGGCGATCCAGATTTTGTGATCGCACAGAAAAAATATTTAGAGGATGAAAACAGTGACGATTAAAGTTTATGCAACAGCCGTTGATCCAACTTCCGTTAGTAGTCTACAAACGGAGGATGAAGAAATTCTCACGACTTTAGGATCGCAAGAAGAAACTGTTGCCATTCAGTTACAAGAACTCTTTGAGTCTGTTACAGAATCTATTTCAGCAAAATTAGAAGTAGAGAGTCAATTGACTATTGAAATTAATGGCTCTGTCAGTTTAAAAGCCCAAGGAGGATTCAAATACCTATTTTTTAATGTTGGAGCGGAAACAGGTAGTACAAACTCCATGAAAGTTACCTTATCTACAAAATTGCATCCTAAAAAGCAAAAAGTGGACTAAGCAGAGTTTTAATACTGCCTTCTTCGGTAATCAATTCAAACCCAGTCTCATCGACCGATCTAGGCATCACACAACCCGTAAAGGCAACTGCTTCATCAGACAAGTAAACATGACGGCGGGGAAAGATCTGAGCTAGCAAATTACCAACCGTAATTGGTAAGGTCTGTTTCCACATCAACCACGCATATTCAGTTTCCCGCTCTA
>JANNDZ010000060.1:0-1530 GCA_031378395.1 Pseudanabaena sp. OTE_75_metabat_487_sub | reverse complement strand
CCCCTACGGTATATTCGGCACAACTAAAGGGTCTAACCCTCTATTCGCCAACGGTATCCTTCAAGAAGTCAGGGATTTAGCAACCCCTAAAAACTTATGGACTGGAGTACTAGTAAAAAGTAAGGAAAATAAGAATTTTCTATTTTTAATCTTTAATCCCTCATCCGTAACAGACACAAATAATAAAAGCCTGCACAAGCAGGCTTATTAATTAAAAAGCGAACATAATAATTCCGCTAATATTATTTGATTTTTTGTTTTATAAAGGTCACAACTTGAGCTAATTGTTTCTTCAAGCTGTCTATTTCTGCTTGCATTTTGGCAACTTTATCATTTAGTGCTTGAATTTCAGA
Organism: Pseudanabaena sp. OTE_75_metabat_487_sub; assembly: GCA_031378395.1. GTDB lineage: Bacteria > Cyanobacteriota > Cyanobacteriia > Pseudanabaenales > Pseudanabaenaceae > Pseudanabaena. Next base: position 1,177 of record JANNDZ010000060.1, on the reverse strand, counting down.
TGTGGAATTTGGAGATGTTGGAGTACTTAACGCAGAAGCAACAGATGGCATAGTGCCATTTTTGACAGTCTGTGTTAAAACCTGGGATTGGTCTTGACGAGGCTGTTTTGCCTTCGACATTGCCAATTTAATAGCGCTAATGAGTTGCTTTTGGTCAAAGGGTTTGCCAAGAAATTCAAAATATTCAAACGGTTCTGAGATTTTTTCTGTTACCTCCTCCTTCCGACCAGACATGATAACCAAAGGAATTTTTCTCAGGTCTGGTTGAGCCTGAATTTGCTGGAATACTTCCCAACCGCTCATCTTGGGCAGTAAAAAGTCCAGCATAATCAGGCTGAGTTTTTCTTGTTGAATCAACTTTAACCCTTCGAGTCCATCCTTGGCTTCTAAGACTTGGAAGTTCCCCGGAGGTAGCATCTCTCGTACTTTTACCCTGACAACTGTAGTGTCATCGATAACTAGAATTTTATTACTTGCCACGACTGCTTGCTCTAAAAGATACTTTAGGTTTAGATGGCGCGATACTCCCGTAGGGAGTGGCTGTCGCCAACGCCGATTAACTTATTGAATCCCCCCACTATATCTAATATTTACTTTGATTGGGGGATAGTAAATTCTAGGAAATGTTACAAGTAATATAAACATTTACCTAAGTAATTTACGTGTATTTGTTGAAAAAGGGAAAAGCCCAAGGAAGGATAGAAATATATATTATTTGTAACTACTCATTATTAACCACTGGCTACTGACCACTGACAATTAACTAAACTATGACTTCTAATACAGACCTTAAATCAGAAATTTTAGCCATGCCTGTGTGGTTACGTCGTCCAATTGGCAAGGCCAGCGAGATTTCGACGGTTCAGCAAATTATTAAGAGTCGGCAAATTCACACAATTTGCGAGGAAGGACGCTGCCCTAATCGGGGGGAATGTTATTCTCAAAAAACTGCAACTTTTTTGTTGATGGGCCCAATATGCACCAGGTCTTGTGGTTTTTGTCAAGTTGATAAGGGACATGCACCAATGCCGATTGATCTAGAAGAACCACTAAAAGTTGCCCAAGCAGTACAACTGTTAGGTTTGCGGTATGTGGTTTTAACATCGGTTACGCGGGATGATTTGCCCGACCAAGGCGCGGGGCATTTTGTCAAGATGGTCCATAACGGCATCGAATA
>JANNDZ010000059.1:0-22151 GCA_031378395.1 Pseudanabaena sp. OTE_75_metabat_487_sub | reverse complement strand
AAACCGTTACACCCTAATTATTTTTTATGCCTAAAGCAAAATTGACTGACAAAGAGCTTACAGAAGCGATCGTAAAACTACCTGAGTGGAAAGTGGTTGATGGAAAGTTAAATCGAGCTTTCAAGTTTGATAGCTTTGTTGATGCTTTTACCTTTATGACTAAGGTGGCTTTTGCTGCCGAGAAAATGGATCATCATCCTGAATTTTTTAATGTCTACAATCGTGTAGTAATTGATCTTGCTACTCATGATGTAGATGGAATTAGCAATCTAGATGTTGAGCTGGCGAAAAAGATTGACGGTCTATAAATTGAAATCTATAGATTATGGAAATAAGCATGGTGCGCAGATAAAAGAAGAACGCAAGGGATTACATAAGGAAATTTAGAATGGCGTTAAAACATAAAAATGCGATCGGTATATTTCCCGATCGCCAAAGCGTTGAGTCAGCGATCGCACAACTTAGAGAGACTGAATTCCCAATGAATAAAGTTTCGGTTGTTGTCGAGCATCTTAACTCAACAGATCCAACTATCGGAGGCTTAATAGAGCCAGTTGTGCAATCTGAGAGACAGTTCGCCCGCGATCGCACTAGCACTCAAATCGGACATGGCGCTTTAGACGCTGGTGCTTTGGGAGGCGTTGTCGGTGGAATAGTTGCAGGGCTCTCGACCCTAGCATTTCCCGCAGGAGGAGGTGCTGTCTTATTAGTGGGGATGGCAACGGGAGCCTTTTATGGAGCTTTATCAGGTGGATTGCTAGGAGGTGCGATCGGCGCTGGTATTTCAGAAGAACAGTCTAAACATTACAGCGATCTTTTAGTACAAGGAAATTACCTAGTAGCGATCGAAGGAACTGATACTGAAATCGATCGCGCTGAGTCAGTTCTGAAAACTAAAAATATTCAAGATTGGATAACTTTTGACAAGTTCTAGTTAGGACTTACGCAAAAGAACGAGATGTAGGGGCAATTCATGAATTGCCCCTACGATGCAATCAGTCTCTCAGGGTGTTTTTGCCGTAAGTCCCATCTTGTAAAGATTCATTTGATCTTTGTACAATCCATTCAAGTTATACGTTAAACGTACAGGATCTCAAACAGCACAATGAGATGCTAGCCAATGTAAACGGATTAAAACGTTACGAAAAAGAATATGCCAACTCTTATCGCAGAAAAGACTGATACTGAAATCAAAACTGATGTGCTTGCTGAACTCAAATATGAGCCAAGTGTAAAGGTTACCGATATTGGGGTCTTGGTAAAAAATGGAACTGTGACACTCAATGGCGCGACTAGCGCTGCTGAAAAGTGGGAGGCTGTTCAGGCAACTAAACGGGTTGTTGGCGTGAAGGCGATCGCCGATGACATTGAAGTCAAACTTCACGAAACCTTTGTCAATACCGACTCAGACATTGCTGCCGCCGCGATCCATCACATTGACTGGTTCACGACAATTCCTAGAGGCACTGTAAAAGTGACAGTTCGGAATGGTTGGATTACTCTCGATGGTGAAGTGGAATGGCAATATCTCAAGATTGCTGCTGGACATTTTCTACATCACTTGTCGGGCGTGAAAGGCGTATCTAACGAGATCTCGATCAAACCTAGATTGTCGGTAACAGAAGTCGCCACGGATATTAAATCGGCATTCAAGCGCAGTGCTATGCTCGATGCCAATAAGATCCAAATCGATGTTGATGGCAGCAAGGTGACATTAAAAGGTAAGGTTCGCAACTATGCCGAGCTAGAAGAGGCTGAACGAGCAGTTTGGGCTGCATCGGGTGTACTAACAGTTGATAATCAGCTATCTGTGCAGTGGTTTGGGTACGATGCTTAGAACGGAATGAGATAAATGGCGCGAAGCGCCATTTATCTCATTCAATGGTTTTAGAAAAAATCGATTAATAATCAATCAGGAAATGACCATGAGTACTACAGTTGACAACTTCACTAAAAAGCTTCATGACAATTTGGAGGCGGTTGAAGATCGCGTGAAATCGTTAAGAGACAGCCTTCAATCTGTGCCGAAAAAAACTCAACATGAGATTCAATCTAAACTTGATGAGGCGAAAGCAACACTAAACTCCAAGAAACATGAATTCGATGAATACCGAGCCAAGCTCAAAACTCAATTTGAGGAAAAGGAATCTGAGTTGAAGTCAGATGTCGAGGAATGGAAGTCGAGTCGGAAAGTGAAAAAGCTCGAACATCGGGCTGAGAAGGCTGAAGACTATGCCGCTACTGCGATCGCTTTGTCTATAGCGACGATAGAAGAAGCTGAGGAAGCAACTTTATCAGCGATCGCCGCTAGACTGGATGCCGAGACTGCTTCAAAGACATAGACTATAGCGATTTTCTGTTGAGTTTGGCTCAAAAAAATGTACGAGAAATTTAAAAGTTTCTCGTACATTTTTTTGTTTTGCGGCTTCGGTATAGTGATCATTTGAAAATCGCAATAAGCTATGCGCCGCGAAGCGCCGCATAGCTTATTGCGTAAAGATTTTCTTTGTATTCATGCAATCAATTTAGTTTATACGTTGCTTAATCACGATATCAATCATTGAGATGTGATGCTAGTGATTGTAAATAGATCATGCATAGCGTTAAGAGAAATAAATGACCACACTTCTCTCTATTCAAAAAACTGACACTGATCTCAAGACTGATGTGCTTGCTGAACTCAAATATGAGCCGAGTGTCAAGGTCACAGACATTGGTGTTTTAGTCAAAGATGGAACGGTGACTCTCAATGGCTATGCAACTAGCTCTAACGAGAAATGGCAAGCCGTGCAAGCGACTAGACGGGTTGCTGGGGTAAAGGCGATCGCGGATAACATCATAGTTAATTTGCCAAGTTCTTCGCTTCATACAGATGGAGACATCGCTACGGCAGCTGCGCACCACATCGACTGGTTTACATCAATTCCGAGGGGAACCATTAAGGTGACGGTTAGTGATGCTTGGGTCACACTTGAAGGCGAAGTCGAGTGGCAATACCTGAAGAGTTCTGCTGAAAACTACCTGTATAATCTTTTGGGAGTTAAAGGAGTGTCTAATCTAATCACGGTCAAGTCTAGATTGAAGGCAACCGATATTACCAGCGAGATTAGAGATGCCTTCAAACGTAATGCGCTGTTAGATGCAAACAAGATCCGTGTTGAGACCTCTGGAAATAAGGTCACATTGCATGGCAAAGTTCGGAACTATGCCGAGTTAGACGAAGCCGAACGAGTTGCTTGGGGCGCTCCAGGAGTGCATTCTGTGGACAATCAGCTCAAGGTGGAATGGTATAGATATGAATCGTAATGCTAGGGGCAGCGCAAAGCGCTACTCCTAACCCTAAAATCCTTAGCACTATCGAATTTTAGAATAATCTAGTGGAGAGAGATTCAACATGAGCATTATTGAATACGACGATACTGACGAGCAAGTTATTGGTTCTCAATGGATGACAGCGATCGCAATCGTGATGATCGTGTTGGGTATTATTGCGATCGTATTTCCTTTCTTCGCTACCATCGCTTCAACTGTTCTATTCGGTTTCTTATTTATCCTTGCTGGAATTTCCCAAATCGCTTATGCCTTTCAATCTAGAGGTGCAGGTCAATTCGTCTGGAAAATAATTCTAGGGCTGTTGTATCTCCTGTCAGGAATTTTCGTCATGTTAAATCCGCGTGAAGGAGCAATTGCTTTTACGATAGTGCTTGGCATTACCATATTTTTGCAAGGTATGATTCAGGTATCGCTAGCTTTTCAAATGCGTTGGATCTCTTTTAATTGGGGATGGATGCTTACGAGTGGACTCATAGGTATCATTTTCGGTATTTTTATTTGGTCTAGTTCTCCGCTTCACGCCGTTTGGTTCATTGGCACTTTAATTGGAATTAATCTTTTGTTTGATGGAATTTGGATGTTAACTCTACATTCAGGCGAGAAGATTACTATTTCACGCGAGCCATGAGTAAGAAGACTATATTTTGTCACAAGGTGAATAAACATGTCCAACGTATTAGACGGGATATCAGAATTTCCTCAACGATTAATAGCTCCAGAGCCTCTCCCAACTTTAATTTTAGGTGGCGGTTTTACGGGCTTATTCACTGCATTACATTTGAGTCGTCAGCATTACACAACTCCAACGATTCTGATCGATCGCGAATGGAATTTTATTTTTAAACCACTATTGTATGAGTTTCTCAGTGGTGAGATGAACATGCAATTTATCCGTCATCGTTATGACGCTCTTTTACATAAAAGTGGCATTGCCTTCATTCGTGATGAGGTGCAATCGATTGACCTACAACAGCGACAGGTTTGCTTAGCCTCTGGCTTACATTACACCTATAGCAATTTAGTCTTGTCCCTCGGTGGTGTATCGGGTTACTTTGGAGTTGCGGGAGCTAGTGAAAATGCTTTAGCCTTTCGTACCAGTGACGATGCGATCGCCTTAGCTTGGAAACTAAGAGATTGCTTGCAACGAGCTACCCAAACCTCAGAACCACAACAGAAAAAGACCTTATTAACCATTGCCATCCTCGGCGCTGGCAGCTCTGGCGTGGAGCTAGCTGCAACGCTTGCTGACTTATTGCCAGTCTGGTATAGTCCATTGGGCGGAGATATTGCCGATATTCGGATAGTCGTCATTCAACGGGGTAAACAGATTCTCAAAGGTGACAGCGATCGCCTACGTCAGACTGCTGAAGAAGCCCTGCAAAAACGCACTATATCCGTGGAGGTAATGCTAGAAACTGCGGTAATTGAAATTCGTCCCAATATAGTCATGCTCAAACGAAATGGACAAATTGAAGAACTCGCTGCGACGACAATTATTTGGACAACGGGAATCGCCACAAATCCGCTCATTGATACCTTATCTATTCCTGAAGGCGGTCGAGACGCAAAGGGACGACTCAAACTAACCGACACTTTACAACTTATCGATTTTCCAGAAGTGTTTGCGGGCGGTGACTGCACTGTAATGGAGCATCCATTACCTGCGACCGCACAAGTGGCTTATCAGCAGGGAGTTGCGATCGCCCATAATTTGCAAGCACTTTCTGAATGTCACTCTCCGATTGCGGTTGAGGTTGGGATGCGAGGAACGCTGATGAAATTGGGCTTAAATGAGAGCGTTGCCGAACTCTTTGATCGCTATGAAGTGAAAGGTCACCTCGGTCATTTAATTCGTCAAGCTGCTTACATTGAGTTGCTGCCTACGCCAGCCAAAAACTTTAGGGGAACGATCGAATGGATATCTGACAAGCTTTTCCAGAGATGTGCTGGAATATGAGAGATTCACTCTGCGTAAGGTTCGTTAGTAATACAAGTCTTTGTAAAGATTTATTGAAATTTCAGACCATTCATTTAACTTATACGTTGAACGTACAGGATTTCAATCAGCACAATGAGATCCTAATTTGATATGAACGGAAATTAGAAAGAAGCTTAGGAAAACTTTTATGCCACCTCATTCTTCCCTCTTAAATATTTATGCAGATAATAGTCAGCCTGTTTTACATCAGCATGGACAAGAAATACAGTTATTTGGAACCATTAGAAACATACCAATCGCGTTAGCTTGCACCGTTCGATTAGAGAGTTGTGAGCAGCTCAACCAAATTCTTGCTGATAGCATCATTCTCTATAGTCTCTACAAAAAACATCATTGGCTAATGCGTGGCAACACATTTTATCAATTACATCTTTTACTTGATAAGCATGCAAACGAGCAACTTACGCTGATTGATATGTTGGGCGAACGAGTGCAAACCTTAGGTGGTGTAGCGATCGCCGATCCGCGTCATGTTGCTGAAGTGACAAGGATTGAGCGTCCTCCAAATGGGGTGGAAGAAATTCCTGTGATGTTGTCTCGATTACTAGAAGCCCATGAGTTGATCCTACGGGAAATCCGTGAAGGAATTGCTCAAACTGTGGCGAATCGGGATGATGGAACTAATGACTTATTAGTTAGTAATGTACTGCGAACGAATGAATCGCAGGTATGGTTTATAGCTGAACATTTAGTCGATACACCACTAGTCCGCAGCTAAAAATCTTTGCTATCAGACAGTGTTTCATAAATCAGTAAAGGAGATAATCGATGAGTACTAAAGTAGGGCTGTGGATTGACCATAAAAAAGCTGTTGTTGTATCTATTACCGAGAATGGAGAAGAGATAAAAGAGATAATATCGGATGTTGAAAAACAGCCTCGGCGTTCTGGTGACTCACCACTTAAGGGCACTTATGAACCAGTTCAAGTCCCTGCTGATGATAGTCGCCAAAGAGCTTTTACTGGAGGTCTAAATGTCTACTATGACAAGGTTATTGCCTCTATTGGTAGTGCCGAATCTATTCTGATATTTGGTCCAAGTACGGCAAAGGATGAACTCAAAGAACGTCTTAAAGTGAATAATCTCGATAGTCGTATCGTGGGTGTCGAGACAGTTGACAAGATGACAGATCATCAGATTGCAGCAAAAACAAAACAGTACTTTGCCAAATCTTGACGATTTAGCAACACTGAAAAATTGAAAACTTTATGCAGACTTTAAATCAGACTACGAACTCATCTAAAAGCCAAAAACCTAACACCTTCAAGGATTCATCGGCATCACTGATTAGCATTGCTCAGAGCGATGTGAATGAAGTTCTCCACTTATTTGAAACTGAGTTAGAGGGACTGAGCGAACCTGAAGCTAAACAGAGATTAGATAAATATGGACTAAATGAGATCGCCCGCGAGAAAAAGATTCAGTGGTATGTCCAACTGCTAAAAACGGTGACTAATCCTCTCTCGCTTTTACTGATTGTGCTAGCGATCGTTTCCCTATTTACTGGAAGTACAACCGCCGCTTTAATCATTTTTATAATGGTACTTTTTGGCGGATTATTGCGTTTCTCGCAAGAGTTCAAATCGAATAAAGCTGCCGAAAAATTACGGGAAATGGTGAGCGCCAAGGCAACGGTTAAGCGCAAGAATGATACTAAAGATCTTGCCTCTCCATCTAATGATGCCAAAGCCATCGCTAAAGGCGCAGCAATTGATGTAAAACTGCTAGTTCCTGGGGATATCATCTTTCTGTCCGCAGGAGATATGATTCCTGCCGATGTCAGATTGATTGAGGCGAAGGATCTATTTTTGAGTCAGTCAACCCTCACAGGCGAGTCTCTCCCTGCTGAAAAGCATGTAGATCTAAGCGATCGCAATGAAAAAAATCCCCTAGAGCTAGTCAACCTCTGTTTTATGGGAACGGCGGTAGTCAGTGGCTCAGGAACGGCAGTAGTCCTAGAAACTGGTAGCCATACTTACCTTGCCTCACTCGCGAAAACTGTCGGCGGACGCAAACCCCGCACTAGCTTTGATAAAGGCGTAAATGGCGTAACTATGTTACTCCTGCGCTTTATGTTGGTCATGGCTCCCTTAGTCTTTATGATTAATGGCATCTTTAAAAAAAATTGGGTTGAGGCGTTCACTTTTGCATTGTCAGTAGCTGTGGGACTAGCTCCTGAAATGTTGCCTGTGATTGTCACCGCCAATTTAGCGAAAGGTGCGATCGCGATGTCTGACAAAAAGGTGATTGTCAAAAACATTGATGCGATTCAAGACTTTGGCTCGATGAATATTCTCTGCACGGACAAGACAGGGACTTTGACCCAAGATAAAATCGTTTTGCAGAGGCACTTAGATCCCTACGGTCAAGAGAGTACCGATGTTCTTAAATATGCCTATCTCAATAGTTTCTATCAGACTGGCTTAAAGAACTTACTGGATATTGCCGTTCTCGAACATAATCAAGAACTTGAATCCTTAGAAATTGAGAAAAACTATCAAAAATTTGATGAAATTCCCTTTGATTTTGTACGTCGGCGGATGTCGGTTGTCATTGAAGAAATGGGAAAACAACATGTACTAATTTGCCAAGGTGCTGTAGAGGAAGTTCTCAAGGTTTGTACTCAACTTAAAGTCACTGATCAAGTGGAGTCAATGGATGATGCTGCTCATACGAAGGTCGTTGATTTACAAAAAACACTTAATTCTGATGGATTGCGGGTAATTGCCGTAGCCTATAAAGTCATGCCCCCAGATCAAGCCCATTATGCAATTAGTGATGAGAGCGATCTGATTCTACTGGGTAATATTGCTTTTCTCGATCCACCCAAAGATTCTGCTGCGGAAGCGATTAAAGCCCTCAAACGTTCTGGCGTTGATGTCAAAATCTTAACTGGCGACAATGAAATCATTACTCGAAAAATCTGCAAAGATGTAGGATTACCAGTCCAAAATGTTCTATTAGGTAGCGATATCGAAGCTTTATCGGATGATAAACTCGCTGAAGTCGCCGCAACCACAACTATTTTTGCGAAGTTCTCTCCTACTCAAAAAGCCAAAGTTATTCAGGTGCTCCGCAAAAAAGGGCTTGTTGTGGGATATATGGGTGATGGCATCAATGATGCGGCGGCTTTGCGAGAAGCTGATGTAGGGATCTCTGTAGATACTGCCGTGGATATCGCCAAAGAAGCAGCTGATATCATTTTATTGGAAAAGAATTTGCTAATTCTCGAATCTGGTGTGATGGAAGGTCGTAGAACCTTTGCAAACATCATCAAATATATCAGAATGGGGACTAGCTCTAACTTTGGCAATATGTTTAGTGTCTTGGGCGCGAGTGCGTTGCTGCCTTTCTTACCGATGCAACCTGTCCAGATATTAATCAATAATCTTCTCTACGATTTTTCGCAAACGGGAATTCCCTTTGATGATGTCGATCGCGAAGATTTAGCCAAGCCCCCACAATGGAAAATTGATAATATTCAGCGCTTTATGATCTTTATTGGACCAATCAGCTCTATTTTTGACTATGCTACCTATGCCTTGATGTGGTTTGTATTTGGGGCAACGACGAGAGACAATCAAGCTCTGTTTCAAACGGGTTGGTTTGTGGAAAGTCTGATGACGCAAACGCTCATCGTCCATGTTATTCGCACTTCTAAGATTCCCTTCTTCCAGAGTCGAGCTTCTTTGCCAATGCTGATGATTACCGCTACGATCATGGGCATCGCCTTATATTTACCCTTTTCACCGATCGCTTCCAGTTTAGGGTTTGTTCCTTTACCAGCCATTTACTTTGTCTGGCTAGCTTTAATCCTCACTAGCTATTGCATACTGACCCAATTTGTAAAAACTTGGTTTATCAAAAAATATGGCTACAGGTAAAACTGACTTTAAAGACTATTACAGCGTCTTGGGAGTAAGCAAAACCGCAACTCCTGAAGAAATCAAACGCGCATATCGGAAGATTGCCCGTAAGCATCATCCCGACCTCAATCCTGGGGATAAAGAAGCAGAGGCAAAATTCAAAGATCTGAATGAGGCGAATGAGGTACTCTCCGATCCAGAGAAGCGGGAGAAGTACGATCGCTTTGGACAGCATTGGAATCAACCTAACTACACTGAAGCGCCAACCCCTAGAGAAACTAATGCTGGAAATAACTTTGAGCAGTATGGAGACTTTGATTCGTTTATTAATGATCTACTAGGGCGATCGCAACGTCGAACTTCTAGTGATGGGTTTCGCTCTCAAGCACCTGCACCCGATACCGAAGCTGCGATCGTCCTCACCTTTTCCGAAGCATTTCACGGTGTCCAAAAGCGCTTACAACTTGATAATGATACGATCAATGTCCGCATTCCCGCAGGGGCAACAACAGGAAGCCGAATTAGACTCAAGGGGAAAGGTCGCCCTAGCCCGTTTTCTCAACAGCGTGGAGATTTGTATCTCACGATTGAATTGTTACCACATTCCTTCTTTCACTTTGAAGGCGATCGCTTTGTGTGTAATGTCCCAATCCGTCCTGATGAAGCGATTTTAGGTGCAGAAATCAATGTGCCAACACCCGATGGCAGCGTGACGATGAAAGTCCCGAAAGGATTACAAACGGGGCAATCGCTGAGGTTGCGGGGCAAAGGTTGGACATTGCCTAAAGGTGGACGTGGTGATTTATTTGCCAAACTTCAGATCGTTACACCGCAGGATCTTAATGCGATCGAGCAAGAATGCTACGAAAAAATCCAAGCCAATGCCAGCTTTAACCCACGTGCTCACTTAGAGGAAATTAAGTTATGAATGAAGTTCTTTCAACAAGCCATTCATCAAGCCTTTCAACGATGGTAGTTTCCCTCGAAGGCGAACAACTCTACACCTTTGAATATGCTGCATCCATTACGGAGACTTCAATTACGATTGTACAGGTTTATGTCGAGTTAGGTGTAATCGAACCGAACGGAACAATGCTACGTTCTCGCGAAATTACCCGAATTGCTCAAATTCAACGCTTGCGTCAGGACTTGGGACTCAATTTAATCGGAGCTGCGATCGTGCTAGATATGGCTCAGGAACTCGCTCAACTACGGGCAAGGCTAAAAGCGCATCAGACCCACCCAGCTAACCAACTATGAGATATCCCAACCAATTGCCAAAATCAGCACCAAAAACACCGCCCGAATCAACTCCCGATCTAGCTATAGATCGAGAACGTTACGAAGTATTACAACAGTGGGAAGGTTGGCTAGAGATGCCGATGCTAGTGCTGAGTTTTGCTTGGTTAGGACTGCTGATAGTTGAGCTAGTTTGGGGTTTGAATCCGCTCTTAGAGACGATTGGCGTTACCATTTGGATCATTTTCATTTTAGATTTTTGTCTAAAATTCTTGCTTGCGCCACACAAACTTTTTTATCTTAATCACAATTGGCTAATCGCTTTCTCTTTAATCATTCCTGCGTTACGAACTTTAAAGATCGTGCCAATCCTTCGCTCTTTGCAATCAGTTCATGCTGTGAGAGGGTTGCAGTTGTTGGGGATCATGACTAGAACGAATAGGGGAATGCGCTTGCTTGGGACTAGTATGGAACGTCGAGGAATTGGCTATGTGTTTGCTCTAACGGTGATTGTCGCCTTAGCTGGTGCTGCGGGAATCTATACATTTGAGCACAGGCTTGCTGATGGGGCAATTGGTATTGCGGATTACGGTACGGCATTATGGTGGACAGCGATGGTGATGACCACAATCGGCTCGGATTACTTTCCCAAAACTGAGGAAGGACGGGTGCTGTGTTTTTTATTAGCGGTATATGCGATCGCCTTATGTGGATATGCGACAGCGATATTAGCGACATTTTTTGTTGGTCAGGATGCGGAAAGTGATGAAGCTGAGATTGCAGGTGCAAAATCTATTCAAGCATTGCAAGTAGAAATTGCTGCCCTACGCAATGAAATTCAAGCTTTATCTAAACGCGATTTAGAGCATTAATCGGCGATGGATATCGTATTAGCCATTATAGCGATCGCCTAGAAATCAAGACTTATAGTAATAGCGATCGCAAAGACAAATAATTATTAAGCAATCGCCTAGAATTCGTATAAATCTAAGATTGTGGTGTGATGGTATACTTTCATAATATCAATGTCTGCGTAAAAGAAAATACATCTTATGACAACTTCTCAAGTCCTTTTAACTAGCGGCGGTTCTCCTCCTCAAGTAGGTATTCCTCAAGGGTTAAGTATTGAGCAAATGCTGTTATATAGTGCTTGGATTCATGGAATGAGAGTAGGACAAGTTGTTCACCGTTTGGAGTTATTCTCATACATCCAATCGCATATTGCCAATAAAGCAGATGAGACACTCCAAACCGTTATCGAAAAGAAGCCAAAGCATTGGATTAGGAACCCAAGAGAGAATGGTTTTTACGTAATGCAAAATGGTGCATTAGAGGATATGCGAAATTATTTCGGCGAGATTAATAATCCGATTGAGTTTAGTAGTGGAATTTCTTTCTTTCGTGATTACAAAGGAAGAAGATTCTCAGTAACAGCTGTTCTCTCAAGAGATCTTATCATAAATTTGGACGGTAAGACGGTAAGCGGATCTGAAGCAATAAACGCTTTAGCAGAATTGGGGCAGTTTCTCTCTGAATCAAACAGCTCAAAACCAAGAAAAATATTCAACTGGATTTTAAAGGATAATGACTACACTTGGACATCAAGATACAAAAATGATATATCAGAAACAAAAAATAATTTTTTGGTACAGCAAGATATTTTCTTTAAAGAAGAGGATGATGAACTATCTTTTCCAGAAGGACGTGAGATCTATAAACTACATAGATCCAAAGAGCGAAATAAATCTCTGATTGATCTAGTGAAGAAAACTGCGCTAAACAGAGATAATAAGTTGCGATGTCAAGTATGTAAGTTTTCGTTCTCAGAAATTTATGGTGATTTAGGAGAAGGTTTTATAGAGGCTCATCACATAAAACCATTATCAGAACTATCAGAACACACTGAAACAAGGATTGAAGATATAATATTAGTCTGCTCAAACTGCCATAGAATGCTTCACAGAAAAAGACCTTGGCTGACAACCGAAAGATTGCAGTACCTTATAAAAACCAAAGATTAATAAAGTGTATCTCGATTTATCGTATGGCAACTTCCTTGCTTGAAGTGGAAGGACTGCCCATATCACGTTGCGGACAATGGGCTTGATCGCCATTATAGGCAGTTTCGTAAGCTTTGCTGCCTGCATCTGAATGCTGGAGCAGTTACCTAACCGATGCACCCTTTAAAGTTGACTTGTCTTTAATTAAAGATTAGGCAGCCAAAAATGGCAAGCTTTGTTGTGTAGTTCTGAGAAATTATCGGCAATTCCTTTCAGAATGTGTTCCGTAGCAAAGATAAATAATTATTAAGTGATCGCCTAGCAATCAAGACTCATAGTAATCGTGATCGCTTTTAGGAGATAGATTGTTGATGCGATCGCCGATCTTGGAGTTAATGAAGTGCAACGAACCTTATTTTTGTTTGTATTGACACTGAATTGAACACAGTTACAATTTTTTAGTTAGACTACTGAGTAACAACTTTCTATCTAGGAGCAGCCATGCTAGACACAGCAACTCTTGAGAAACGCTTGATAACCCTTGAACAAGTAGTTTTCGATCTTCAACATAAATTTGAAAGTAAGCCTAGCCCCGACAATTGGCTCGAAAACCTCATAGGTTCAATCTCTGATGATGCGGCTTTTCTTGAAGCTTTGGAATATGGACGTGCTTTTCGGCAGTCTGACAAACCTATTGATGAAGCTGACAAATAATCGTGAAATATTTGCTCGATACCGACCACATCAGTTTTCTACAGCGCCGTTCCAGTTCAGAGTTTATTCGATTAACATTGCGGATGTCACAACATTCGCTCTCTGACTTTGCTTTATCAGTTATTAGTTTTCATGAGCAAGTAATTGGCGCTCACAGCTTCATCAATCGCGCCCAAACAAACACAGATATGGCTCGTGGATATACACTGCTGTTAGAAACTCTCAACAGTTTTGCAAAGGCTCCAGTTTTACCATTTGATACTAAAGCGATCGCAATATTTGATGAGATGCGAAGTCAAAAAGTTCGTGTATCTACAATGGACTTGAGAATTGCAGCGATCGCCATTTCTAACAACTTGGTATTACTTACCCGAAATACTGGTGACTTCAGTAAAGTTCCGAATTTAATAACCGAAGATTGGACGGTGTAATGCAGAAGAGATTCCTTTCAGGATTAGTCCCGCCGCAAAGACCAATAATTATTATGCGATCGCCATTAATCATCAACACTCATGACAATATTTCACAAGGCATCAGACAATCAGAGCCTAGAGACTTGGTTGCAATATGCAACAATTTGATGTATATTGCAACAAGCTTGATTGAGGTTTTACCATGTCTATCGCAATCAGAATTTCCGAGAATTTAGCCCAAGAGGCAAAAAGTCGATCTAAAGCGATGCATCGCTCAGTTGCTGGTCAAATTGAATATTGGGCGGCAATGGGCAAAATCCTTGAAGACAATCCAGAGCTTTCGTTTGGCTTTGTTCAAGCAATATTGATTAGTCGTGAGCAAGCTAAGAATTCAGAATTAACGCCCTATGAGTTTAGTGAATAAATCCGATGGGTGAGATTCAAGTTTTTCAAACGCCCTTATTTTCAAAAATCAAGAAAAAGTTAAAGAAAAATCAAATCAAAGATCTTGATAATGCGGTAAGAGAAATTATCAAAAATCCCGAACTTGGGGAACAAAAAAAGGGTGATTTAGCCGATGTCTGGGTTTATAAATTTAGAATGGTTGATCGAGAAAATCTCCTTGCGTATCAATGGGATGAAAAAACGAGAACTTTAATTTCCCTTGGAGTTCATGAAAACTTTTATCGTGACATCAAAAAATATAAAAATTTCTAAATTTATAAAAATTGCTATAACATTTCTTCTGTCGCTTTAACTGTTTTTCCTAACTGAATTCACCCGCACTAGCTAAGTCTAAATGTGAAAGTTGCGATCGCCTAAAAATCACGACTCATAGTAATAGCGATCAGCTTTAAAAGATAGATTGTTGATGCGATCGCCTAGAAATCACTACTCACAATAATAGCGATGGCTAACTAATCAATTCCCTTAGAACTCCAAAGTTCTAAACAACTCGCTGACTGGAACCTTGAAGTTTAAAATTACATCTTCTCCATCTAAAATATCATCGCCTCGCAATAGGCGATCGGGCTGAGGGCTATGGTAAACCAGTACATATCTTTCATCAGGATGGATTACCCACAGCAGACTAGTTCCACTTGCAAAATATTCTTCAATCTTGTTGTGGATTTCCTCAAAAGTATTTCCTGGAGAGATAATCTCAACAACTAGATCGGGCGCACCATCAAAAAAGCCTTTAGGCAATCGTTTTAGCCCAATCAATCGCTCTTTACTCACAAAAGAAATATCGGGCGATCGCTTATTACCTCCTTTCATTTTAAATGCTGTACTGGAGTCGCAAGTAACGCCAAGATTATGCTGCCTTACAAATATCTCAATTAGCCCACCTAGGAATATGCCAATATTCCCATGCTCCATACCTGAATTTCCCAAGTTTACCAACTCTCCATCTACAATTTCGTAACGATCACCATCATCAGCTAAAGCCATAAACTCTTCATCAGTCCAAACTTTATCCTTTATTTTTTCTAAGATAACTGTCATATTCATTCAAGTCCTTTTAATTTTCAGGCAAAGCGGTTCGTTTACATGACTAACTCAGTAATTTCTTTATGTAATACTAACCCAAATGTAAAAAATTTGATTTGACTGGTATCGCGATCGCCTAGAAATCACGACTCATAGGAATAGCGATCGCCTAACTCCTCAAATCGCCAATATAAGCACCAATTTGTTTAAGACCCTGCAAAACTTGGATACGTTCTGCGGTATTTTCAAGTAACCGATAAGTATGCGATCGCGTATATTGAGGATCATTTTGGTGGCGATCGCACTTCAAGAACAATACTTCTCTTCCATTTGTAACCATTCCATAGCAACTTGGCTGTAAGTTGGGAGCGCTCAACAAATAAGTAAGTGCTTGGGGAATCCCCGCCGTAACGTCTAGCTTTGCAGGTTTTGATTCGATTACCAAAACCCAAAAACTATCTTGGATTACCAAAATATCAATTCTGCCTTGAACTGCCACAGCATTAGCTTCGTCAGCAACTTCGATATTGGTACTTACTTCTGCTTTTACCAAAAAAGGAAACTGATAGAAACCAGCCAAATCTAGCAATGGCGATATAACTACAAGCTTAACAATTTCTTCGAGGGGCGGTTCCTCTTGACTGAGATAGGTATAGTTGCGAGTGAGGCGATCTAGTCCTTGTAGTTCCGCTTCGGTTAAAGTCGGTGCATTATTTAGCCATTCGTCAAAAAAGCGATCGCTAGAGTCCAGTCTCAAGCCAAAGGTTTGACGGAGATTGCTAAGGGTAAGGCTACTAGCATTTGTAATCACGATTAAATCCTTGTAGTAATTACATGAAGAAGTTTAGAAGTCGAGACATTTGATCAAGGTTCTAATACCTAATATACGATATATGTAAGAGAAAAAGAGCGATCGCCTAGAAATCACGACTCATGGTAAAAGCGATCGTCTTTAGGAAATAGATTGTTGATGCGATCGCCATAACTTGGCATTAGGGAGACACAACGTTAGCCTAATACAGATATTCGCTAACCTAAATTTAAATATTGTTATTCAATCGAAAATTGCAATTTGTATCGTAATCAATCAATTCATGCAGCAAACAAGACAACTACCTGTCAGATTAATGTTGGAAGCCTCAATTTGCCTAATAGATGCGTTACTTTGCACTAACACATCCTAGAAATAATTAAGGCTTTCTAATTATGCGCTTATGGAGTGTAGATGTGATTACGGACAAGGATAAATTTGAAGAGCATATTAACAATCTATCGAACACATCACATCCAGCCCCAGATGGGCAAAAAGAAGCAATAGTAATTTTGTCAGAGCAACCAGAAAAGCCTGAACCAAAACGCATTAAACCGATCGCATTTGTCTTAACAGGATTAGGCGTTGGCGCAGTGGTAGCGGGTATATTTGGCTATCGTTATTGGCAATATGCCTCCACCCACCAATCAACGGATAATGCCACAGTAGTTGGGCATATTCACCAAGTTAGTAGCAAAATCGCAGGAACTGTCACCCATGTTCTTGTGAGTGACAATCAGCAAGTGCAAGTTGGGCAATTATTAGTAAAGCTCGATCCTACAGACTATGAGAACAAAGTCCAGCAGGCTCAAGCCAAACTAGAAGCGTCGAAACGAACTGCAAACGCCGCCCAAGCGAATATTGACTTAGCATCTCAAACTACCAGTGGCAAGACCACTCAAGCGCAAGGGAATGTCAGCACCGCCTATGCTGCAATTGCCAACGCTCAAGCCATTATGCAAGAGGCAGAAGCGGGAGTTCCCCTTGCACAAGCGCAGGTAGAGCAGGCCAATGCCAGTTTAGAAAATGCTCAGATTGATTTCAATCGCTATGATGCTCTGTTCAAGCAGGGTGCGATCGCTAGTCAGCAATTGGATTCGGCTAAAGCCACCTTGGATATTGCAAAGGCTCAGAAAAATTCGGCTTTTCAAACAGTGCAACAAGCTAGAGCAAGAGTTGCTCAGGCACAAGAGGGAATTGCCAGCGCTCAAGCTCGACTTGCTGCATCTGGTGGTGAATTGGAACAAGCCGCTGCTAGCGGACAACAAACAACGGTAAATCGTAGCGAGTATGAAGCTGCCCAATCTGCGATCGCGCTGTCAAGGGCTACTCTCAAAGATGCTCAATTACAACTTTCGTACATTGATGTCTTCGCCACAAATGCAGGACGAATTGGGAAGAAAACTGTGGAAGTAGGTAATCGCATCCAAGTGGGAGCACCACTCATGGCTGTTGTCGAGAATAATTATTGGATTATAGCTAATTTCAAAGAGACTCAGCTAAACCGCATAAAAACAGGACAGCTCGTAGAAGTCAAACTAGATGCTTTTCCCGATCGCACTTTCACGGGTCGAGTAGATAGTATTTCTCCAGCTTCTGGCTCTCAGTTCTCTTTATTACCGCCAGACAACGCGACAGGCAACTTCACTAAAGTCGTTCAACGTATTTCCGTAAAAATCACCTTAGATCCACAAAGTCTTAAAGGTTACGAATCACGAATTACCGCAGGTATGTCTGCGGAAGTTACGGTCGAAATCAAATAATTTTGTATGCAAACAACTGAGAACCAATCCTTATTCCCTGCACTGCGATCGCGAAACTACCGCTTATTTTTTGCGGGGCAAGGTGTATCTCTGATTGGCACATGGATGACTCAAATCGCAACTGTGTGGCTGGTTTATCATCTCACTCAATCAGCTTTTATGTTGGGAATCGTAGGATTTACGAGTCAAATCCCTAGTTTTGTTCTTGCTCCTTTTGGTGGTGCATTTGTCGATCGCTTCCCTCGACATCAAATCTTAATCGGTACACAAATTCTAGCGATGGTGCAATCCTTAGCCCTAGCTGCCTTAGCCTTATCAGGCGCGATCCAAATCTGGCACGTTCTCGCTTTGAGTGTATTCCAAGGCATGATCAATGCTGTAGATGCACCAGCGCGACAGGTATTTGTATTTGAACTAGTCGAACAAAGAGAAGATTTAGCCAATGCGATCGCAATTAACTCAACGATGTTTAATGGAGCAAGATTAATTGGACCTGCGCTAGGTGGTTTGTTGATTGCCAGAGTCGGCGAAGGTTACTGCTTCCTCATTGATGGAGTTAGTTACATTGCTGTAATCATGGCTTTGCTAGCCATACAACTTGTGCCGAAAGATATACCCACAATTGCTGGCAGTCATTTACAAAAAATTAAAGAAGGATTTGTCTATGCCTTTAGTAGTCCACCAATTCGCTCCATTTTATTACTATCAGGCTTAGTCAGCCTCATGGGTATGCAATACGCCGTACTCGTGCCAGTCTTTGCCGACAAGATCCTCAAAGGTGATGCCCAAACCTTGGGCTTTCTCATGGCAGCATCGGGAGTAGGAGCTATATTTGGCGGAGTTTATCTAGCTACAAGGCGATCGGTCATTGGACTTGGGAAGTTCATTGTCATCAGTCCTAGCGTTTTAGGGATCGGCTTAATTATCTTCTCTTTATCGCGCTTTTTACCACTTTCTCTATTCGCGATGCTTCTGATCGGCTTAGGCACAATTCTGCAAATTTCCGCAGGCAACATCATTTTACAAACCATCGTTGATGATGACAAGCGTGGGCGGGTTATGAGCTTATACACGATGTCGTTTTTAGGCATGACTCCCTTTGGAAATCTCTTAGGCGGAACTTTAGGCGATCGCATTGGCGTTACTGACACCTTAATTATTGCGGGAATCGTTTGCATTTTAGGTTCGATTTACTTCAGCCGCCAATTACCAACATTAAAGAAGATTGTTTACAAAATCTATGAGCGCAAAGGAATTATCACCAGCTAGATTATGAGAAGGGAGTAAAGGCGATCGCGTTCATCAACAATTTTCTAGATGATGTTATACTCAAGTTAAAAAGGTAATAGCAGAGGAAAGAGAGAATCTTAAACAATTATGAAAGCCTATGAATTTTCTACTACGATTACACCTGACGGGAAGCTTGAGTTACCTAAGCATCTGAAAAATTTGCCGAAACAGCCCAAAGTCAGGGTAATTGTGTTGGTTGAAGAATTAGTAGATATTGATTTAGAAGATCGGGATGAAGTATTCGATCCAAGTCCAGAACAAATAGCGGCTAGTCTGCATAGAGCATTACATGAGGTAAAAACAGGACAAACAAAACCTATTTCTCAACTTTGGGATAGTCTGGATGGAAACAAGAACAATCAGAAATTTAGGAATTGTGTTTTGCGCCATTGTTTAAGGCTTCGAGAAATAAGGCGATCGCTGTCATTATCATCAATCCTAATCCTGTCCGCCAAAGGATTTGCCAGATGAGGGAGAGATAGGATAGGAGGAGTGCGATCTAATTTGTTCCAATGAAATTATCTGCTCTCATCGATCACATCAAAATAGGCTAGACTATAATTTAGTTGTTATTTTGCTTATTGAGTTTTTTATGAACAATATCCAAGAACTAGTGATTGACAAGGTAAAAGCTCTATCGCTCAATCAACAAAAAACCGTTTTATATTTTATTGATCGCATTTTGTCGCCTAATGTTATCAATTCTGATCGAGAACTGGAAAATCTATTAATAGAAGGCATTGATAGTTTAGAACGGGGTGAGGGAATTGTCGCAACTGATGATTGGTGGGAACAAGAGCGCGATCGCTTAATCAACAATTCATCAAATTTGCTGACGAAACAAAATTAATGCACAGTATTATTATTGCGCTTCCTGCTCGTGCTGATATTACACACAACTATGAGTATTTATCCCAATTTAATTCTGAAGTGGCGTTGAAGTTTTTTGATGCAACTCGATATAGTTTTGCAGAAATTTCTCGTAATCCTCAAATTGGGCGTAATTATCCCAATAATAATCCTCGCCTTAATGGGTTGAGAAAGTGGTATGTCAAAGGTTTTAGAAAATATCTGATCTTCTATCGAGTTCAGGAATCAGCCATTGAAATTGTAAGGGTATTGCAGGGTGTTCAGGACATTGAACGTATTTTGAATGATGAGTTGTAGCGATTTTTAGTTTTTTAGAGCTTGTAGAAATAAGGCGATCGCAGTCAACATCATCATTCCTAAGCCTGTCCGCCAAAGGATTTCCCAGATGAAGGGAAGATAAGAGAGGAATAGTGCGATCGCGCCAAACATAGCTGATATTGGAAATGCAAGGAATATACCAGCGAGGAAGTATGCGAAGAGCTTCAGAAATGATGTAGTGAATTTCAACAAATCAAACATAATCGCTTCTCCTATTTGTCTTAGCATATAAAAATAAAATTCAACTATTCTCGTTGAGTAAAGCTTTGAGATACTCTCGGAAATCTTTGTATCCTTCTAAAGGTGCGAGGGCGATCGCGATTGCTCTAATTCTCACTGAGTTGCCACTATCAATGGCAGTAGACAGCTTGTCTAAAAGTTGGAGCTTATAATCATTATTATTCTTCACTCCCTCCATTTCAATCCTTAATTTCTCTGCGGCTGCTCGATCTTCATCTGCTGAACCTCCTAAGTTGGCAATTATGCCAATTATTAGTTCTGAGCCATTAGGAGTTATGCGTCCAATGGCAAAAGGACAAACTCGACTTGTACAAGCTGGTGCAGTTAAAGTTCCGTTAAAGTTGCCGTTGATTTGTTGAATTCCATTGCCGTTATTTTCAAAAGAGTTAGTGGCAGGAGTTGTTCCAGTAAGTGCTGATGAGTTATTAGTATTTATATCTGTGGGGATTTCCTGTGCGATCACAGTACTAATTGGAACGCTAGACAAAAGCAAAACTAAAGAAAGTCCAATTTTTCGCATGGCTGCAAGTGATGACTAATTTTAAAGTTCTCATAAAGTGGATAGCGATCGCCATTACGAAGACGTAACAGGCGATCGCTTTAATTGAGAGTTAGCTCTCAACTATGGCTTAAAGTAACCAAGGATGTTTAGTTTGGCTGGAGTATTGGTGCGAAAACGAATACCGCATCCACCCCAATTACTTTCCTGAATAGTGATAGTGCCATTAGGATTGACTTTTCTAACAACAGCAACGTGTCCCCACTTATTGACTTTATTGTTAATAATTGCAACAGAACCAACAGA
Organism: Pseudanabaena sp. OTE_75_metabat_487_sub; assembly: GCA_031378395.1. Classification (GTDB taxonomy): domain Bacteria; phylum Cyanobacteriota; class Cyanobacteriia; order Pseudanabaenales; family Pseudanabaenaceae; genus Pseudanabaena. The sequence goes on along the minus strand of JANNDZ010000059.1, from coordinate 999 downwards.
GGGTTGTCGGCTGTTAATGATGCGAAGCTTATCTTGCAGTGTCCATAGACCATTTGGCAAGGATCGAACTTGCTGCTTAGCATATAGAACACAGTTGCAATTAACATTTGCATTTGCTGAAGGAGTAAATGCAGTAGCTCCCAAAATAGAGCCAGAAAAAGCCATAGCAGAAACTGCGATCACTCCAGAGATAATAGTCTTAGATAAAAATTTCATGTTTACAGAATCTCCAAGTATCAATAGAACTATTTACTGTTTTGTTTCAGTTCAATCGCTTGTGTTAGCTTTTGAACTTGAATAAATGGTGTCATGACCTTGAGGCTTTGGTCAGCATACAAAGTTCGTTAAATTGTTAGTCCAACAAGGAAAATGTGTTATTTTTTTGTTAGTCGAAACAAATAACAGGTTAGTTTAATGATCCAGCAACCCAATGGGGATAGTCAGGACTTTGCTGAGGCTTATCTGGAATGGGATGTAGAGCGTTTAGTTAAAGATCTTGAAAAGTTTGAAAAACGCTCGCTAACAAAAGCAGAAAAACGCAATCTGCAAGCTATATTGCTTGGTTTATCCGCATCTCAAGCACAGGACAAGATGAAAGTCGCTAAAAAGACTAGGTCGTTAGATGGTTATTTCAATAAAATCAGGAGGACAATTGAACTTTTCTTGGATTTAGAAAGTAGCACTTTAAAGACATCTCATGATGTTGTTAATGTACTTGCGCCATATCGCAAAGGGCAGGAATTACCGCCGCCGTCAGAGTTTTATCTACTTGGAAGAGATGCAGACCGTCAAAAACTAATCGAACTCAGCCCAAAACATAAAATCGTCTTAATCAAGGCTGGGGCAGGTGTAGGCAAATCGACATTAGCGCGGGAATTTTTGCAGACGCAGTTTAAAAAAGTGATTCGGTTAGAGATGGGTTTGGAATCGGGGAATGTTACGCCTGCGGAAGAGAAGGTGTCGCAAATCTTGCGGAAGGATTTTGATGAGGTGCCTAGT
>JANNDZ010000048.1:0-6112 GCA_031378395.1 Pseudanabaena sp. OTE_75_metabat_487_sub | reverse complement strand
GTCCCTAGCGAAATGCCCGCCAGTTGGCACATGGACGCATTGATGGCGCAAGCAGTAGCGGCGCGTAGCTATGCCGTCAATACCCAGCGCCAACGTAAATGGGGTGAAGCTCCCTATGATCTAGTCAGCGATACTCGCGATCAGGTATACAAAGGCTTCTATCGTTTTGATCCCCAAACTGGTCAGGCGATCGCCCTAATTCATAGTCGTAGCGATCAAGCTGTCGCCTCAACTGCTGGCTATATGCTCAGACCTGGGTTTAAGGGTTACTATCGCGCTCGTTTGCCCCGCAACTGGATTAGTTGGGGCGGCGGCTATATGCCTGTCTCCGACGGACAACATCTTGATCAAGAAATGACTCAACAAATGGCTGAAAATGGCTGGAATTGGGTTCAGATTTTATCTTGGTGGTATCGAGATCAACCGATCAAAAACTAAAAAAAGAGGCGACACAATGTGTCGCCTCTTTTTTAGTTTTGTGTGAATATAGGCTTAACTCTCTATTCACACAAAAAGCCATGGCTATTCAAAAATTATCTGAAGTCGAAATCTCATCGGCGATCGCCCAGTTAGCAGGTTGGGCAGTTGTTGATCACAAGTTACAAAAAAACTTTAAGTTTCGTGATTTTGTCGAAGCCTTTGGCTTTATCAGCAAAGTTGCGATCGTTGCTGACAAGATGGGGCATCATCCCGAACTTTTTAATGTCTATAACAAAGTCAAAATCGACCTCACTACCCATGACGCTGGTGGCATCAGCGCTCTCGACTTTGAACTAGCTCAAAAAATTGACAAGCTTCTATAGCGCTTTGTGCTCAAACCTAAAGTAGATTTTTTGAAAGTGTTGCTTTGCAACACTTTTAAAAAATCTACAACTGCCTAAAAAGATGAGACGCAAAGCGTCTCATCTTTTTAGGCATGACGTTTTTGATGCCATTGCCATGCATGTTGCAAAATCAAATTTAAATCAGCATATTTGGGTTGCCAATTTAAGATTGTCCTAGCTTTTTCGCTGCTGCCAACCAAAGCTGGTGGATCTCCTGCACGGCGATCGCCCATCACCACATTAATCGGCTTACTAGTGATTTGCTTCGCGGCATCAATCACCTCTTTGACCGAAAAGCCGTTGCCATTACCAAGATTAAAAATTTCGCTCTTGTTGCCATTCAGTAAATATTGCAAGCCCAGCACATGCGCTTCAGCTAGGTCAGTTACATGGATATAGTCACGGATGCAAGTCCCGTCTGCTGTTGGGTAATCAGAGCCATAAACTGTAATTGCTTCACGTATACCCAAAGCCGTTTGCAAAATCAACGGAATCAGATGTGTCTCAGGATTATGATCCTCACCGATCGCCCCATCAGGATCGGCTCCTGCGGCATTAAAATATCGAAAAATTACCGACTTCAGTCCATAGGCGACATCAAAATCTTGCAAAATCCGCTCAACCATTAGCTTAGTCGCCCCATAGGGATTGATCGGCGATTGCGGATGATCTTCAGTAATGGGTATTTGCTGCGGTACGCCATAACTGGCACAGGTTGAAGAAAAAACAAAGGATTTAATGTTTGCGGCAACCATCGCCTCTAGCAATGTCAAAGTCCCAACCACATTGTTGCGATAGTACTTGTCTGGCTGGGTCACCGACTCACCCACATAGGCATAGGCAGCAAAATGCATGACAGCACTAATTTGGCGATCGCTAAATAAGCAATCGAGTAAATCTCGATCATTTGTGTCGCCAATAATCAATTCTGCGCCTAGGGTTTTTGCGATATCTTGGTGACCATAAACGAGATTGTCTAAAATCACCACCTCATATCCAACCTGTTGCAGTGCTTTGACAGCATGAGAACCGATATAGCCTGCACCACCCGTAACCAAAATTGTTTGTTCACTCATAACTTTGCCGATTATTGCTAATTGAATGCGAGTTTATACCAATTTCCAAAAGTGTGGCGACACTTTTGGAAATTAAAAACCAAACCCAGTCAGGGTTTTAAAAGCTCAAAATAGCTACGCTATTTTGAGCTTTTGTATTAAAGGCGTGATTTAAGAATGTCAAAAATTTCAGGTGAAATTTGGGTGCGGAGCGATCGCCCTAAGCGATTTTTCTTTTGAGCTAGTTGTAAACAATCTAACTTTCTACACAGATATGCTGATCTTCCCATGCCATGATCAAGTTGAATTTGATCGTGTTTGGCGTTAGCCTCGTTGGGATTCTTATCTGTTGAAGCGATCGGCACGCGCACCACCCTCCAAAAAGCATCGCGGCTGGCGATACATTGGCAACTAACACAACGACGGAGTAGCTTTAAAGCCAAGCTCATTCACTCCTAAGTTATTCAACGTTGTAAGGTTCCGCCTATGGGGCGAAACCTTACGACAAATCTGTGGATTTTTAATCTTCATTGTTGTCATAATCATTGTCTTCTTCATCTAGATTAGATTGTTCAAGGATAGGCGCTGACCTCGCAATACTCTCTTGAGCCCTACGATCTTCATCTTCATAGTCGTACTTTGACAAATTTTTGATATCAATTTTCCAGCCAGTCAAACGTGCCGCCAAACGTACATTTTGCCCTTCCTTCCCGATCGCGAGGCTCAGCTGATCCTCTGGGACGATTACATGAGCGATTCTTTCATTGGCATTAATCAAACGTACTTCATGGATTCGCGCAGGGCTTAATGAATTGGCAATATAAGTTGAAGGATCGGGCGACCATCTGATCACATCAATTTTTTCGCCCCGTAGCTCAGCAACCACCGCTTGAATCCTTGCTCCTCGCGCTCCAATGCAAGCTCCCACAGGATCAACATCGCGCTCAAGCGTATCTACAGCGATTTTAGTGCGGGGACCAACAGCAGGAGATGGCGGATTGGCTTCTCTCGCTACGGCAACTATACGGACGATTTCCTCTTCAATTTCAGGTACTTCGTTAGCGAACAGATACACGACCAAACCTGCATCGGCTCGAGAGACTAATAACTGAGGACCACGCCGTGAACCTTCAAAGACTTTCTTTAGATAAACCTTAAGGGTCATATTGGGACGATAAGGTCTTTCGCCTGCAAGTTGTTCTCGTTTTGGTAGTTCGGCTTCAACTTCAGGTTGTCCAAATCCGCTACTGACAGAAACAATTACGGAAGTAGTTTCAAAACGTAATACTCGACCTTGTAAAACTGTTCCTTCAATGTCTTGAAACTCTTCTTGAATGATCTTGCGCTGTTGATCTCTCAGCTTTTGAGCTAATACTTGTTTAGTCTGAATTGCTGCCATGCGTCCAAAGTCACCTTGTTCTGGAGTCACATCGACGACTACAGTTCCTCCAGCTTGTGCTTCAGGCGCAACTTCACGTACTTCAAACAAACCAATTTCATGATCGGCATCACCAACCTCATCGACAATTGTTTTTGTCGCTAGAACCCGAAACCCTTCACTTTCGAGATCTAGTTCTACATCAAAATTATTAAAATGTTCTTCTTCAAAGTTAATGCCATCGGAGCGATAGGTTTTGCGAAAGCGCTCATATCCCTTGAGTAAAGCTTCACGCAAAGCATTTTGGACAGCATGTTTGGGGAGATTCCGCTCTTTGCTAATCACCTCCACCATTTGTCCTAATCCAGGTAAATTCAATAACGACATAAGTATTTCTCGCTTCTATAAAAATCAATAATTGCAATGCTATATAGCAGTTTTTATTTTGCCTACGACAAAATAAAAATCCCAAAACCTTACTGTGATATAAGTTCTGTTTATTCCATTTTGGTTAATTCAACTCGCTCAACAAGTTCACGGGGAATATTAACAATCCGCCCCTTGATGCTAATCGTCACATGTGTCTCGTTGCGAGACATGAGATGTCCACTCCAACTTTGCTTACCTTCATGGACGACTGTTGAGCTAACGGTAACCATGAAACCTCGAAAAGCCACAAATTCGCGATCGCCCTGTAACTGACGCTCGGCTCCTGGGCTAGAAATTTCTAACACATAAGCATGGGGAATCAAATCGGCTGCATCAAGAGTTGGCTCTAGCGATCGACTCATCCGTTCACAGTCATCTAACCCAGTATTTTGATCAGGATTGCGAATATCGACCCGCAATACCACAGGATTTTTATTGGTATGCAATACAACATCGACAACCTCCAACCCAAGGGGCGAGGCAACTTCTTCAGCAATTTGAAAAATTTGCGGAATTAGAGGATGACTCATAGAATTTAAGATTTGAGCTTACAGTGTGAACGTTTATCTGTTTTTGACGTAAGAGTTTTAGAGCCAAGCTGTAAAAAGCTATTAAAAAAAAGCTATTAAAAAACAAAAAAGTGGGACGATCGCCCACTCTTTGAGTGCTTTTATCTTTAAACCGATCACAGCAAAAAGCATCATGGTTACGATCCTCTTGCTGATGTAGATCTGATGGCTACCTGCAAAATATGCAACAAGTGGCATTCAGATACATTTCTTCGGAGCTTGTGTACTACAGGCAAAACATGGCTATCTTAGCCTGTTTACTCTTGGCTACTTACCTGCTGGTACTTGAGTTTATACTATCACGCTGACTACGGATCAAAAAAAACATGAAAACCAGAAATTTTCATTTTGAAACCAATTTCAATGTTTGCAGCGCCGAAGGCGCTGCAAACATTGAAATTGGTTTTTATATTACTAATTCAGGACGCTCTTCGGGCAAAATAGCCCCCTGAACTGGGCAGACCTGCAAGCAAACACCGCAGTCAATACAAATTGAGGCATCAATCTTAAACCAAATAGTCCCCTTAATGTTTGCTCCTTGCCCTTGCTCAATACAGGCAACAGGACAAGCAGGTACACAATCTGCTATGCCTTCACATATATTTGAGGCGATCGTATAAGACATGTGGGCGACATCCAATTTGGATCAGTGATTATGACTATTTGTATTATGAAACCAATTTAGTGATTTGTAGTACCGCATGAGCGCCAAGCTCCTAAAATTTGTGGAAAATTAATGTTAAACGGGCTGCTATTCCACAAACCATCTAGAATTGCTGTATGTAGATATGTCAATAGTTAATAAATTTGTATGAAAACATTACAGCTAGGTACAAGCTGGTTTTTAGAAGAAGCAGGTGGGTTAGCTCGTGTTTATTACGGTTGTGTAAACTATCTGCCTAGAGTTGGTGTTGAGGTTAATGGCTTGGTGGCTGGATCCGATCGCATTTTCCAAAGTTCAGATGGCAAAGTGCAGACATTTGCCTCGAGCAATAGCTCAACATGGCAGCGATCGCTAGGTGTGAGAAGAGCATTTAATCAGGCGATCGCAAATTCAGAATTTGATTTGGTAGCATCACACTTTGCCTTGTACACCTTACCTTTACTGGATCGCCTAGGCAAACTGCCTCTAGTGATGCATTTTCATGGACCTTGGGCGTTGGAGAGTCAAGCGGAAGGGACTGGGAGATTATCGACTTGGGGAAAATGGGCGGTCGAAAAGCTGGTTTATCGGCGGGCAAATGGATTTATTGTTTTGTCAGAATCATTTCGGGAGATTTTACATAAAACCTACAATGTGCCACTAGAAAAGATCTTTATCGTTGGTGGGGGAATTGATACAGCGGAATTTAATGTAAATTTGACAATCGCTCAAGCGAGAGAAAAACTAGGCTGGCAAAAGGAGCGCAGGATAATCCTTTGTGTGCGGCGATTAGTTAATCGCATGGGTTTGGAGAATCTGATTGCATCGATCGCCTTAGTGCGTAAGCAACATCCTGATGTATTACTACTCATTGCGGGCAAAGGGGCGATCGCCGAGAATCTGCGATCGCAAATTCAAGAATTACAATTAGAAGATCATGTGCAGTTATTGGGATTTGTGCCAGATCAAGACCTTGCGATCGCATATCGAGCTGCTGAGCTATCAATTGTGCCAACAATATCATTAGAAGGATTTGGACTAATCGTAATTGAATCTTTAGCTGCGGGTACGCCTGTTTTAGGAACACCAATTGGAGGTATTCCTGAGATTTTACGACCGTTTGCTCCCGATCTTGTCTTGGAAGGTAGCACAATCAATCAATTAGCTCAGGGGATCAGCGAAGCCTTATCTGGACAGCGCAAAATTCCCAATGC
>JANNDZ010000887.1:0-4373 GCA_031378395.1 Pseudanabaena sp. OTE_75_metabat_487_sub | reverse complement strand
CTGAAGATCGCCAACAACTCGAAGACCAGTTTCAACAAATCGGCATAATTTTGGAAAAAGCTTTGCAAGAGCTGCCCATTGACGCGGCATGGGGACAAGTTGATCCAATGGCTTGGCGATCGCAATTACAGCCACTATTTCAAAAAATGCGGGAAGCTCGTAGCGAAATCCTCAATACTTACCATGCACAGGCGAAGTTGAAATCTGCGATCGAGCGACTAGTTAGCCGTATTCAAGCTGAAGCTAGACCCGATCAGATTTTTACAGCACATCTCGAAGCGGATTTAGCGATCGCGGAAACTGGCGAATACGAACTAGCTTTTGATTATGTGGTTCCCAATGCCTTCTGGCGACCCTATCATCAAGCTCAGTTACAGATGGGAGATAAGCAAACGGGAGAAAATTCGCAATTAACCTTCCGTACCGATGGTTGTGTTTGGCAAAACACTGGCGAAGACTGGCTAAATGTGGATTTAGTCTTTTCCACCGCTCGCGCCTCCCTTGGCACTGAGCCACCTTTACTCACCGATGATTGGCTGAACATCCGCGAAAAAGCGAAGAAGATTTCCGTAGAAATGCGCGATCAAACGGTTAAAACGACGGGGCTAGGAGGAGGAGCAAGACCAGATGCGATCGATTTACCTGGGGTTGATGATGGCGGTGAAGTGAGAACTCTCCGCGCTCCCAAAAAAGCAAATATTCCCTCCAATGGTAATCCCTATCGTGTGCCACTATTTCAATTCCAATCTACAGCCAAGATTGAGTATGTGCTTATGCCAGAAATAGCTCTGCAAGTCGTCCTCAAAAGCGAACAAACTAATAATTCCACATTGCCAATTTTAGCTGGCCCCGTTGATCTAGTGCGGTCTACAGAATATGTCGGGCGAACAACCGTATCTTTTATCGCTCCCCAAGAAAAATTTGCCATTGGTTGGGGAACTGATGCAAATATGCGTGTCCAGCGCAATAAATCACAAAAACGAGAAAAGAATCATCTCACCCAATGGAATACTATTACCAACACTGTCAGTATCTTTCTCTCAAATATTGGCGATGAAGCTAGAAACATCACTATGACCGAGCGAATGCCTGTCTCAGAATTAGAGAAAGTAAAAATTGAAGTAGTGCAGGATGAAACCAGCGATCGCATCCAACCCGATCTCAATGGCTTTTGCAATTGGAATTTGCACCTCCCACCCTATTCCCAAGCCAAAGTAATCTTAGTCTACAAAATTGCTGCTGCTCCAGATGTTGAAGGTCTATAAATTCAAGGATTATCGACATCTTCTACTTTACTGGTTGAAATGATGTGAATATCCACATTTTTGAGTACTCGTAAAATCCTTTGCGTGAGCGATCCCTTAAACAGGATTTGCCAGCGTGACTTCTGGCTTTCACCCATCACAATTTGGGTAATTCGATAATTTTTTGCCGTATCCACGATCGCATCTAAAGGCTGACTATTTCGCACTCGAATAAAAGTACCTGCAAACTCTTTACACAGACGTTCACAGGTCTCAATATGTAAGCTTTCAGCCTTAGTTAAAAAGCGATCGGGATCATCCACAAATAAAACATAGAGTTGAGCGTGCATATATCCCGCGATTCTTGCTCCTCTTCTCAATAATTGGAGTGAATTGGGATAGGTGGAAACGCAGACTAAAACCCGTTCATGAATATTACAGATAATAGTTGTTGCGGAACCTGACTGATCATGAGATTCAAGATCATCTTCGATATTGTCAGCGATTTCGCGCAGAGCCAACTCTCGTAAAGCAATCAAATGGCGACGCTGAAAGAAGTTGTTAAGAGATTGATCGATCTTTTCGGGAGCATAAATTTTTCCGTCACGCAGACGTTCCTGTAAGGTTTCTGGTGTAACATCGACAACCACTATTTCATCGGCGGCTTCTAAAATGTGATCGGGAATACGTTCACGCACAATCACTCCCGTAATTTTTGCTACGGTATCATTAAGGCTCTCAATATGTTGGATATTTACGGTTGAATAGACATCAATTCCAGCTTCGAGCAAGATCTCCACATCTTGATAGCGTTTTTCGCGCTCTGCATTAGGGACGTTGGTATGAGCTAATTCGTCTACTAGAGCTAATTGAGGCTGTCGCTTAACGATCGCATCAGTATCCATTTCCGTGAGCGTAACCGAATCCCACTTAATCTGTTGGCGTGGGATAAGTTCTAAGCCGATTGCTTTTTCCTCAGTCTCAGCCCGATTATGAGTTTCCAGTAAGCCAATTACTACGTCAATTCCTTCCGCTCTAAGGCGATGTCCTTCTTCTAGCATCCGATAGGTTTTACCAACCCCAGGACTCATACCGATAAATATTTTATGCTTACCTCGACGATGGGTCTTAATCATGATGAAGGGACATTCACTAGCTGTAGTTTAGACTGTTCAAATAAATATCTCAGTGCAGCGAATAATAACTTTAAGTTTTGGATTGTATAAATGGGAATCTCTTTTATAAAATGTTTCTTACCCAGATTTTCATCAAGTATGGCAAATTCCCAAATTACACCAGTAGATACAATGCCAAAGATCGGCGTAGATATTGGATTGTGCCTTTGATTAATTCTCTGAGCAGCGATCATTTCCGCAATACATTGCGCCCAGCCTTCTTCAAAGTTATCCTTTTTAGCTTCAACGATAATCAAAAAAGGATTTTCGAGGAAGATTCTGCCCATTGGCGATCGCTTTGCCACCATGTAGTCAGGAATACCACATAGATTTTCATCATAATTGAGGGGCTGATGACTCCAGAGTAATAAATCATTTTTATAGAGTTTCCATACTTCTCTGAGTGTGGGATAAATTAAGGTTTCGCAAAGGGCATATTCTGAATTTTTATATACGCCTTCTCGCAGGGTTAACTCAATCTCAGATTCAAAGTATGTAGGCACTTCTATTTCAGATATTTGGATAAAGTTCTGCTCGGCATAGGTAACTTCAAATTCGCCTAGTACTTCATCAATCTTTTTGTAATTGTTGTATGGCATATTTTAACTTTAGATATTTTAGGGATTACGCAAAAGAAATGTAATGGTAAGGGCAATTCATGAATTGCCCTTACCATTACATTTCTTATTCTAAGCCTTTGATATCGCATCGATCGCCAAATTTAATTTCAAGACATTCACGCCATCCTCACCAAAGATACCGAGGAAACGACCATCGGTATTTTGTTGGATTAGTGTTTCTAGTTGACTAGGTTGGACTTTACGAACTAGAGCAACTCTTTGGATTTGAGCCTTAGCAGCTTCAGTCGTAATATGCGGGTCAAGACTAGAACCTGATGTATATACTAAATCTGCAGTTGGATTAATTCCTGCTTGCTTCAGGCGATTAATCGCACTATCAGGATTACTGGCAATCCGTTTTAAAAGATCGGGATTGCTAGGTGCGAGGTTGCTTGCTCCTGAAACACCTGTCTTGAGAATGTTTGCACTGTCATTTTTAGGATCGGCGCTGCTGTAGTTAGTAGTGCTGGGGCGACTGTTGAAATAGCGATCGCTAGTAAATGGTTGTCCTATCAGTGCTGAACCAACAACTTGCCCTTGAGGATTGCGAATTAGGCTGCCATTGGCTTGATAAGAGAGAAAAGGTAGTTGCGCGATCGCTAATATTCCCAAAGGATAAATCACAGCAACTAGCACCCAAAGGACAAAGGTAATGCGAATAGCTTTAATAATTTCGTTCATAGATTTTGGGTAATTCGTAATTCGTAATTAATTTAAAATTTCTCAGGTTGAAACATGACAGCAAAGAGATAAATTGAGAAGGCAAAGGTAACAATTCCTAGAAGTCCTAGAGCATAGGCTTGGAATTTAGTGAAGCTCTCAACATTGGCGGCATAGACCGCAGGGGCAACAATTAAATTTAGGCAGAGCGTAAAAAATAAATATTTGGGATATTGCCTTTTAATTGACAATTGCCATAGCTCTGTAAGGTTTTCTATAGGAAAGTCACGAGAAAGATGGGAAATAATTTTTTTCATGGTTGTTTAGAAACGTTAGGCAATGGGTAATAGGATATCGATAAATTTGATGGCAATAAATGGAGCGATTACGCCGCCTAGACCGTACAGGAGAATATTGCGCTGTAATAGTTGATCGGCTGTGAGGGGGCGAAATTTTACACCTTTGAGCGCCAACGGAATCAGGGCAGGAATAATTAGGGCGTTATAGATTAGAGCTGAGAGAATTGCTGATTGTGGACTTTTGAGACCCATAATATTTAGCGAACCAATACCTGCGGCAGCAAATATGGTGGGGATAATCGCGAAGTATTTAGCGATGTCATTTGCGATCGAGAAAGTGGTTAATGCGCCACGAGTAATCAACAACTGTTTACC
>JANNDZ010000858.1:0-2071 GCA_031378395.1 Pseudanabaena sp. OTE_75_metabat_487_sub | reverse complement strand
AAATTAGTAAAAGTTTGAAAAATGGTTTGATTTGATCGGCAATCTCTAGAGCATATTTAAAGCAATATTCCTTCACATCTTCAAGATCTTCGATAATGCCATCGGTGATGATTAGGCAAATTGCCGCAGGTTGCTTGACTCCGATCGCAGGTGCATCTTTATATTTATTAATGAAATATCGTAAAGGTGGTAATAGTTTCGTCCCTGTTCCCCAAGGAATTTTGGGGCCTTTGATCGCAATTTGCTCGATCTCTTCACCGCTAAAGCTGCCCAAATCTTCGATCAGTTCACCTGCTGCACCACAAGCCCAGTTGATCAAGTCAACTTTACCTGTAGCTGCAAAATTGGCGAGATACTTGACCATCACCCTTGCTACAGGCTCAACGACGTTGTTCGTAACGGCGGCACTGGCAAAAAAGCTGCTGACAACTCCGCTGATGCCATACATTTTTTTCATCGAGGCAGAACCATCTAGGGCTAAGCCAACTCTTGCGCCTTCAATGTCTGGAACCATCAGAATAGTTGCAACGATGTCAATATCTCCATTGTTTTGGGGATACACATTGACTTCACCAAAGGGCTGAACGACACTTTTTAACTGCATACTCGAACTCTCTGATATTTCACATCAAAATATTAACGTATATGGCTTTAACTAGTGGCGATTTAGCTAAAATCCAAAAGTATTATATATAGCAAAGCAAGCTTTGCTATATCAAGGGAGAGCGATGGAGATCTTCATTCTGCGAAAGGCGAGATTCTAAAATTGGTAGCCAAGGCTGAAATAAAGAGAAGATTCTTGCAAATTAGAGCCGCGATCGCTAAGGTTAACAAATGGAAGCGCATAATCTAAACGCAAGTTTAGACGCTTAATCGGCTCGTATAGAATTCCTAATCCACCACCAGCTAAAAAGTTTTGACTAGGAAGCAAATTGAGATTTCGAGAATTATTCCAAACCGTACCGAGATCGACAAAAGGAGCTAACTGGAGAACTGTGCGACCTTCTTCATTTCGCGCCACCACAAATCGACTCTCCACAGAAAAACGAATCCCATTATCACCCGATCGCGCATTTTGGCGGAAGCCCCGCAAAGACTGCCCACCACCAATCACAAACTGCTGCGATGGTAATAGCGGATCAGCCGAGAGTTGCGTATCTAAAGAACCGATCAAAATCGTGTCAGAGCCAAGAACCTGAACTCTTTGAACCTGCCCTAACCAGCTCAAGAAAGCTGCACTGGGACTAGTCACATAAGTTGCGCCAAATAGTCCTGTACCGAGACTAAACTGCGATCGCAATGACCAAGCTCCTTCCGTATCACGACTGGTATAGTCTTGCCCAAATTTAAACACACTGGTGCGGCTAGTCCCATCCGATTCTGGCCCAATCCCAAATGGCACAGCGAGATCGTTAAATAGGAAAGTCTGACCTCTTTGATATTCATAGCCTAGAGACAGTGCAAATTCTTCACGGGGAGAGCGAATCAATGGCTGACGATAAGTCGCTGCATAAGCCTCATTATTGCCACGAATATTGAAGGCATCAAATGGTGCTTGGGTAATGCGATAGTTGCTAGGTGCAAACCGCAGTGAGACAGTTCCATTCATCGGATTAACAGGAATGCTAAAGCCAAAATCATATTGGTTCGAGCCGCCTGTTGTGGTTCTGTAATAATTGGCTGTAAATACATCTCCCAATCCAAAGAGATTGCGATAACTTAGCCCTGCTCCCATACGTTCAGAACCAACCGCAGGAGTGGAGAAGTTATCGAAACTGATAGAACCCGCAAATTGATTTGCTTCCACGACAGTAATTGTGAGAATACTCAAGCCAGATTTGCTGCCAGCTTTGAGACTAGCATCTATGCTTTTAAAATTGGGATCGGCGCGGAGGAGTCGCAGTTGATCTTCGAGGTTATTGGTGTTGAGGGGAGTACCAATTCCTAGCTCAGTTCGCGATCGCACATAGTCAGGATTAATTGCATTAACGCCAATAATTTCGATTTTTTCGACTTTTCCTTCTAAGACTTGAATCTTGGCAATGCCATCAACGGCGCTTTGAGGTGTGTA
>JANNDZ010000852.1:0-15545 GCA_031378395.1 Pseudanabaena sp. OTE_75_metabat_487_sub | reverse complement strand
GTTTGAGTTGAACCGCATTAGCTACGCTAAGCGGTTAACTAGAAGTCGTTTTCATGTCGGTTCCAACGACTTGTTCTATCTGCCGCGTTTCGTGATTTTATCATATACTGTCAAGTTCCATTTAAGCGGCGATAGAACTATATATTATCCTGCAAATTACAGGATAAATACTTGTATAAGGTAAATATTACACAACTTGTCAGATAAAGCAACCAATAAGTGTAATAACAAGATTTTTGCAGGGTAATATACCTGGATAGAGTTTTATCGAGCAAAATGCAGCATAACATCCCTAAACCTTTGCTGAAAAATAATGCGCCGATCGACTCCACGACCGATCAGGTTGAGCCACCGCCTAGAAAGCTACTCGATCGCGTTAGCGATGCAATTCGGGTTAAACATTATTCCTATCAAACTGAAAAGTCCTATGTGCAATGGGTGCGACGATTTATCTTGTTTCACAATAAACGACATCCAAGTGAAATGGGGGGCGATGAAGTTAATGCTTTTTTGACGCACTTGGCAGTTGCCGAAAATGTGGCAGCCTCAACGCAAAATCAAGCTCTCAGTGCGATTCTATTTCTGTATCGTGAAGTATTGCAGCAAGAACTGGATTTAAACCTTAATGCAGTAAGGGCAAAGCGTCCCCGTCGTTTGCCGACCGTTCTCACAGTCGAGGAGGTGCGAGCAGTATTGCAACAAATGGATGGCGTTTCGCAATTGGTAGCAAAGTTATTGTATGGCAGTGGATTAAGGCTGAATGAAGCACTGAACTTACGGATTAAGGACTTAGATTTTGCTCAAAAGCAACTCCAAATTCGCGATAGCAAGGGCATGGAAAGTCGAATAACGATGTTGCCTGACGCGATGGTAGAAGCATTGCAGTTACATTTAAGCTCAGTTAAGTTATTGCATTTACAGGATCTAGAACGTGGATATGGCGAAGTTCATCTTCCATTTGCCTTAGAGAGAAAATATCCCAACGCACCCAAAGAATGGATTTGGCAATATGTATTTCCCAGTAATAGCCTTGTCAAAGATCCGCGATCGGGAATAACTAGGCGTTATCACATTCATGAGAGCAATATTCAGAGATCTATCAAAAGTGCAGTTGTTGTTGCCAAAATACAGAAAAGAGTCAGTAGTCATACATTTCGCCATAGCTTTGCTACGCATTTATTACAGAATGGCTATGATATTCGCACGGTGCAGGAGTTATTGGGGCATAAGGATGTAAAAACGACAATGATTTATACCCATGTTCTCAATCGTGGTGGAAAAGGAGTAATTAGCCCACTCGATCGCAACTAACAAAAAAAGATAGAAAGGCGCAGAGCGTCCATCTATCTTAAAACCAAGCCAGGAACTCAAGTTCTTGGCTAAAAGCTAAAGTCTGCTAAAGCAGACTAAAAAAAACTTCTCCGCAACCCGTTTCAACGGGTTTGAGCTTTCAGCCCGTACTTGAGTGCACGGCTAATCTAGTTTAAACCGTTGCAACCACAGGCACTACGTCTGTAGCTTCAGGGCTATTCTGCTCCGAAGGCGGTACGACTTGCCAGAACTTCGGCAAATAGCTCGACCAATTATCGAGAATTTCCTTAGCTCGGCTACTGCCAGTATTCTCATAGCTAGATTGAATCAGCTCTTTTAACTGACCTTCACCAGCGGCAGTACAAACTTTCTGGACTTTGAGAACTTCTTGACTGAGTCTTTCTTTAAACTTGCCATCGATATCGAGGAAGTAAGCAATACCGCCCGTCATCCCTGCGCCGATATTGCGACCTGTGGTTCCGAGAACGACGATTACGCCGCCAGTCATGTACTCGCAGCAATGATCGCCTGTCCCTTCCACAACGGCTTTTGCGCCAGAGTTACGGACTCCAAAACGTTCGCCAGCGCGTCCGTGAACGAAGAGATAGCCACCCGTTGCGCCATAGAGACAGGTATTACCAATAATTGCGTTATCAGCAGGATTGAAGATACAATCAGGCTTGGGTTTGATGCTGATAGTGCCGCCATTCATCCCTTTGCCGATGTAGTCATTAGCTTCACCGACTAGCGAGAGATTCAATCCATTGATATTGAAAGCGCCGAAGCTTTGACCAGCTGCCCCGACAAATTCGAGGTTGAGATGGCTGGCGAGTCCAGAGTTGCCATATTGCTTGGCGATCGCACCTGATACTCTTGCAGGAACTGAGCGATCGGTATTGATAATCGCATAGGTCTTACTTAAATCAGTTTGATTAGCGATCGCCTGTTGGACTTCAATATCTGCCAAGATTTCATCGTCGAGAACAGCACCATTACTATGGGAAGTTGGTGAATGCTCTAACCAACTGCGATCGCTCTTGGTGTCGGGAAGTTTAATAAGGCAATCGAGGTTAACCTGATTGAGATCGAGCTTTGCTAGCTTGAGGTCTTGACGTTGTGCTAACAAATCAGAACGTCCGATGATATCTTTGAGAGACCTGTAACCCAACTTGGCAAGGATTTGACGGACTTCTTCGGCAACAAAGTAGAGGAAGTTGACCACATGTTCAGGAGTGCCAGGGAAGCGCTTGCGGAACTGTTCAAGTTGCGACGTTACGCCAACGGGACACTTGTTAGTGTGGCAAACCCGCGCCATGATGCAACCTTCGGCAATCATCGCCGCTGTACCGAAGCCATATTCTTCTCCACCGAGGAGCGCTGCGATCGCAACGTCCCAGCCAGTTTTAAAGCCGCCATCAACTCGCAACAATACGCGATCGCGCAATTTATTACCCATCAATACCGTATGTACTTCTGCAAGACCAAGTTCCCAAGGTGAGCCAGCGTGCTTAATCGAACTTAGCGGTGAAGCACCCGTACCGCCATCATAGCCAGAGATCTGGATGATGTCGGCATTGGCTTTGGCAACACCCGCTGCGATCGTGCCGATGCCAATTTCTGACACCAATTTGACGGAAACCTTAGCTGTGGGATTGATTTGATGTAAATCAAAGATTAACTGTGCGAGGTCTTCGATGGAATAGATGTCGTGGTGAGGCGGTGGTGAAATCAGCGAAACTCCAGCTTTGGAATTTCGCAACATGGCAATGTAGCTGCTAACTTTTGGTCCTGGCAACTGTCCGCCTTCACCTGGTTTCGCTCCTTGAGCGACTTTAATCTCTAATTGATTGGAGCTAACTAGATAGGAAGGAGTGACACCAAAACGTCCCGATGCAATCTGTTTAATTGCCGAGTTAGCTGTGTCGCCATTTTTTAAACCCTTGAGATGAGGGAATGTTGCTGAAATTCCATTGGCATCCACATCATTAATGGGTAAATAGCGAATGGGATCTTCGCCGCCTTCGCCGCAATTTGATTTGCCGCCAACACGATTCATAGCGATCGCAAGGACTTCATGGGCTTCTCGACTCAATGCTCCGAGGGACATTGCACCAGTACAGAAGCGCTTAAGAATTTTCGAGACATCTTCTACTTCTTCTAGGGGAATGCTAGGACGATCGCTCTTAAATTCGAGTAAATCACGCAGCGCCGTTGGTGTGCGACTTTGTAATTGAGTGCGATAGACTTCGTAATGGTCATAACCATCACCAGCAACCGCTTTATGCAAAGCCTTAGCCATCTCAGGGCTGTTCATGTGGTATTCACCCGTGGGGCGATACTGCACAAAGCCATAATTTTCCAGCTTCTTGATTTGCAATTCAGGAAAGGCTTGGGAATGGAAGCTGAGTAATTCTGAAGCAATATCAGCGAAGTTAACACCACCAACGCGAGAAACTGTTCCCTTAAAGCAATTGGTGATTACTTCTGCACCAATGCCGATCGCTTCAAAAATTTGTGCGCCACTATAACTAGACAGTAGCGAAATTCCCATCTTCGAGAGAATCTTTAATAAGCCGCCTTCAACTGCTTTACGATAGCTATCTTGAACTTGAGCAATTGTAAGAGACTTGATTTTGCCCTGTTGCATCTGCATTTGGGTCTTCGCTTTACCCCACCAATGGCGTGTAGTCTCAAAGGCGAGGTAAGGACAAATAGCACTGGCTCCATAGCCGATCAAGCAAGCAAAATGATGAGTGCTCCAGCATTGCGCCGTTTCCACAACAATTGAAGCCTTCATGCGAATCCCTTCAGCACAGAGGCGGTGATGGACTGCGCCCACGGCTAGTAATGGTGGAATGTAAGCATTATCAGCATTGAGCAGGCGATCGCTTAAAATCAACAGTTTTGCGCCATTGTAAACTGCTGCTACGGCAGCATCACTGATCTTGGCGATCGCATCTTTTAGTCCGACAGATCCTGATGCGATCGGGAACAACATATCCAATTTTGTTGAAGCAAAACCTAAAGATTGCATATCCTCAAGTTCTGCTTCATTGATTACTGGACTTTTGATCTTAATCTGATGGGCAGCTTCAGGAGTTGCAAGAAGCAAATTCGCTCTTTCTCCCAAAAACATCGATAAAGACATCACCGTTCCCTCACGCAGAGGATCGATCGGTGGATTTGTCACCTGTGCAAAGCGTTGCTTGAAGTAATCGTAGAGAAGATGTGGGCGCTGTGACAAAAAGGCAAGTGGCGCATCATCTCCCATACAAAATACTGGCTCTTTCGCATCTTGAGCCATTGCTTCGATTACCATTTCCACATCTTCGAGGGTGTAACCAAATGCGGTTTGATAGGTGAGAACTTTCTGTTCATCGAGTGTTGGCGCTTCCGCAAAAGGCTTGATTTCTAGATTTTTGCGATATTGTTTAATCCATTCGCCATAAGGATGCGCTTTGGCAACCCGTTCCTTAATTTCCCAGTTGTGCAAAATCTCATGGGTCTGTAAATCAACAGCAATTGTTTGTCCAGGTCCAAGGCGACCTTTTTCGATAATTTCTGTTTCAGGAATATCTACCGTTCCCGCTTCAGAGCTAACGATCACCATGCCATCTTTGGTCACCATGTAACGAGCTGGACGCAATCCATTGCGATCAAGAGCAGCACCAACAATTTTGCCATCACTGAAAGCCAACAAGGCTGGACCATCCCAAGCCTCTTGCAAGCCACTGTAGTACTCATAGAAATCAACGATTTCGGGGCGATCGCTTAAATCTGGTTGATTCTCATAGGCTTCTGGCACAAGGATCATCATCGCCTCAAGCGGACTATGTCCTGTCTCAATTAGCAGCTCAAAAACATGATCGAGTGTTGCCGAATCGCTTTCATTGGGTTTGAGAATTGGTAATAAATCCTTTAGGCGATCGCCAGTTGCATCTACCCAATTTGGATGGGCGAGATCGCCCTGACGGGCGAGGAACCAGTTGGTATTTCCTTGCAAAGTATTAATTTCGCCATTGTGACCAAGGAACCGCATCGGCTGAGCAAGGGGCCATTTTGGTAAAGTATTGGTGCTAAATCGACGGTGATAGATCGCATAGGACGAAACATAATCAGGATTTTGGAGATCCTCATAAAAAGCATCTAATATCGCCGATCGCACCATCCCTTTATAAATTACAGTCGCGTTAGAAAGAGAGGGAACATAAAAATCGCTGGGGAGATCGGGCGCAAGCTTTTTGACTTCGAGTTTAATCCGACGACGAGTTATGTAAATTGCCCTTTCGATTTGTTCAAGCTTCTGATGTTCTGCATCTGCTGCAAAAATTGCTTGCTCTATATGAGGTTGATTCTCTCTAGCTTGTACCCCTAATACTTGTGGTTGCACAGGTACAATTCGCCATCGCAGCAGGTTTAGCCCTTCTTCTTTAGCAATTTTTTCGGTGATTTCGCGACATTCATCGGCGCGATCGCGATCTTGTGGAAAGAAAAACATCCCCAACGCCGAATGCTCAGGATCGATGGTCAAATCTGCAAATTCTTTTTGTAACAAGCCCCAAGGAATTGCTGTCATCAAACCTGCACCATCGCCAGAATCTTGGTCAGCGCTACATCCGCCACGATGTTCCATACAAGTCAAAGCTTTAAGAGCGTTGCTAATGATTTTATGACTAGCACGACCTTCCTTGTCAGCAATAAAACCCACCCCACAAGCATCACGCTCTTCCACTAGCCAATAGGGCCCTGGGATTAAATTAGTAGTTCCAGACTGATTAGACTGACTTGTATTCACGCGGCTCATTTCCATCGGATTAGTTTCGTTGCTATCAAAAAATATATAACGCAAAGCAAAGCTTTCGACAAAAGTTGCCTGATTTACTTGCTGCGTGGGGCATTACTGATTATAAGCTACAAGGATTTTACTTGTGTTCTGATGACTACACTTTCATCGTGATGCCAAGCCAAAAAGCAGGGGCAATTCATGAATTGCCCCTGCTTTTTAGCTTGGTGATCGGTATACTGTGATTGTTGCAAATGTCTTTAAAAATGGCTTACTGGTTACTCAAAAGCGAACCCCATGTTTATTCTTACGCTGATCTAGAGCGCGATCGCCAAACAATTTGGGATGGCGTGAATAATAATTTGGCGCTCAAGCATATCCGTACAATGCAGCCCGAAGATCTAGCGCTGATCTATCACACAGGCGATGAACGCCAAGCTATGGGTATCGCTGAAGTAATTACATTGCCCTATGTTGACCCAAAATTAGATGATCCTAAACGAGCTGTGGTCGATGTCAAAGCAGTGCGATCGCTGCCTCAGCCCGTCACTCTTGCTCAAATCAAACAAGATCCTGATTTTGAAGGCTTTGACCTAATTCGCATTAGCCGCTTGTCAGTCGTTCCCGTGTCTGAAGAACAATGGCAAAAGATTTTAAAACTTGCCAATCTCTAAAAAGTTAGGCACACCCAAAGGGTGTGCCTAACTTTTTAGATCGCTTTGCGCTATACGATATTGGCTAGCAGTTATTCGTTTTTTTAATATATGAACTATTTAGTTAGTGTTTGGAGCGATCGCATGAAGGCTGAAGAAGTTTATACGCGACTAGAATCAGCAAATTTTCCAATGCAAGCAATTTCAATTTTGGGCAAGGGTTATAAAAGCGCGGAAGAATTTGGCTTTATCGATCCACTTGTGCAGGGTCGCAAACAAGCTTTTCAAATGTCATATTGGCTTGTACCATTCGGCTTCTTTGCAGGGATTGGTTTTAGCCTTGTCACTGATTTACATACGTTCTCTTGGGCTGGTGCGATCGGCAATCATGTGATCGGTGGTTTATTAGGCGCATTTGGTGGCGCGATGGGAAGCATATTTGTGGGCGGCGGTGTCGGCGTGGCAACTAGCAGCGATTCAGTTCCTCTCCGCAATCGTCTTGATGAAGGCAAATATTTGATCGTTGTCCAAGGAACTGATAATCAGATAGTTCGAGCCAATCAAATTATGCGCCCCTTACGTCCTGAAAATATTCAAGGTTATATTGCGCCCTAAAATAAAGAAACCACCTAAATCTGATGAGATTGGCGCTTTTTCTAACGAAACTAGACCGTAGATATTCTGCGAATAATTCATGACACTAATGAAGGGAGTATGGTGTGTGCGATCGCTGCCTTGATGTATTAGCTAAGATTTTCTAGATTGCCCATCATAAAGAGAGTCTGCGCATTGCATAGACACTCTTTTGATATTTGTCTACCTCTCTGTATAGGCAAATCCAAGCAGTCATACATACCTTTAGCTAGATTCACATCTCGAAATACTTTGTTATATTTCTTTACATAAGGAACTCACACAGGACAAACACATGAGCAGCTATACAGTAAACGAACGCGGTGTACTTAACAATTTCGCAGTTGAACCAAAGATGTACGTTGACGATACTGATAGAGCTGGCTTTACTCCTTATGCGGAACTCCTAAATGGCAGACTTGCAATGATCGGCTTTGTTTCCCTCCTCATCCTCGAAGCCTCTACTGGTCATGGTCTAATTTGGTGGCTCGGTAACTTCTAAAGAAATTTTTCTGACCTCAATGTTTAAGACAAAGTAAAAACGATAACGATTCTTCAACCCTGCCTTTTGGTAGGGTTTTTTCATATTTCAAACTCAACCCAGAATGAATACCCTGCCGCACGATGTACACACAAGTTATCTCCCCAGCTAAGTCAATATTTATTCGCCCCCTAGCTCCCAATTCTACCAAAGCACAAAATAGCGTAGCCATTTTGTGCTTTTAAAACCATTACAGGTTTTTTGTTTTAATCCACAAAAGTGTGACAACACTTCTGTGGATTTGTATTCTGGGGGAACAAGAAAATTCTCTAGTTTTTCAAAGTCCGCCAGAATTGCTATTAGGAGGCTTGATAAATCGAAACGAATACAGGGTGAATTGTTTGTACGCCGAAGCTCACATACGGATATGGGGAAGTATATAGCGATCGCTTTTTAAGAATAATTGGGCAATCGCTTGTTAGTTTTCGTGATTGTAAAGGCGATCGCTGATAATAGTCTTCAGGGGAACGAACAGAATTTTACAATTTTGGTATGATTAGTTTCAGTATTCAGTCAATATGGGAGAACCATGCAATACACTGGAAACGTTTGGGATAAAGACGCTCTAAAAAATCCAGAGACAGAATATCAGCACCTATTGGGTTTATTAAGAACCAAGAAAGATTTTGAAATGCTGTTTGTGCGTTGTTCGCCTTCAGAGGGCGAGCAGATTATTAAAAGGACAAGAGCAGATGCAGCGAATCGAACAATTCGCGTGTTAAGGCTAGATCGTCCGATCGCCGATTTTTATGAAATGTTAGTAAATGAACCAGATTTACACGAAGCAAATCTACTATTTATCACAGGCATAGAAGAGTTCTTAGAAAATAAACTCATCGATATAGAGGATCATGATTTAGGCGAAAAGTTGACCCATATTCCGCGTCCACTAGCCCACCTGATCTTGCTGCAATCTAAACTCAAAGAGAGTTTCCCGATCTGTTTTGTATTTTTACTACCCTTATTTGCACTCAAGTTTTTTATTGACAGCTATTCCGAATTCTTTACCGACAATGTTGAGGTATTTGAGTTTCCCACTGACATGGAGTTGATGCGACAAGAGACTTTTCGCTGGGTCAGTGGCGATCGCTATGAAGCCTATGCTCAAATCAGTGAAGAAGAACGCGATCGCAAATATGAGGATCTGCAAAAACTCATCGCGGCTCAGCCTTTAATTTCGGAGCGTCGCATTGAGTTATTGCTGGAGCAAGGGGGATTATTGGTAGCTGGCAACCGTTGCCAAGAGGCGATCGCCAATTGTGATCTCGCCTTGCAAATTCGTGCCGACAATCATTTGGCTTGGTATAACCGCGCCGTGGCTTTAGATCTATCCAGTCATCATGAAGAGGCTGTACAAAATTACCGCCAAGCGATCGCCTATAAAGATGACTTCTATGCAGCTTGGCACAATCTTGGGACTTCATTAAGCATGTTAGGACGCTATGAAGAAGCGATCGATAGTTACAACCTTGCCCTCAAACACAAACCTGACTATTATTATTCCTACGGTGGTAAAGGCTTAGTCTGCGGTGTGCTCGGCAAATATGAGGAAGCGATCGATCATTGTGAAAAAGCTCTAGCCATTAGACCTGACTATGTACAAGGTTGGTTTAGCCGAGCCTATGCCCTTGAAAGCCTAGGAAAGTATGCAGAGGCAGTAGCAAGTTACGATCGCGCCTTAGAATACAAACCGCTCGATCACCAAATTTGGTATAGCCGAGCCAAAGCCCTTGAGCAGTGGGGAAATTACACTGAAGCGATCGCCAGTTATGATCAAGCTTTAGAAATACGTCCTGATGACTATTACGCTTGGAACAATCGCGGTCTTGCCCTGAGTAAGCTAGAACTTTATGAAGAGGCGATCGCTAGTCATGATCGAGCTTTAGAAATCAATCCTGACGATCATTTTGCTTGGTACAGTCGGGGTAATGCACTCAGTGGACTAGGAATGCTCGAAGAAGCGATCGCCGCCTACGATCAAGCTATCCAGATATCACCACAAGAAACACAGGTTTGGCAAAATCGTAAAATGGCATTGAGAAGACTTGGTTTTGAGTAAAGCTTAGGAATGCAATAGAACAGAAAGCCCATGACCACACCACCGATCAATCATCCCGCCATCAACGTAGACCCTGTGTCAACAGGATTCATTCCCACGCCAACAAATCGTTGTGAAAGCAAAGGTTTTAGAATACCTCTAAGCTTATTAATCACTGTACCGTTTTTGTTAAATACCTTTTGCATTGTGGGATTGATTGGTTGGTTATCTTTTCGGAATGGGCATCATGCAGTTACTCTACTCGCTAATCAGTTCCATCGCAAAGTTACCGAGCAAGTTCAAGATCGCTTGCATTCCTATTTAGAACTTCCCTATACCCTAAATCAACTTAATGCTAATAGTATTGAATTAGGTCAAATAGAACCAAACGATGAAATAAGGGTTCAAGCGCACTTTTGGAAACAACTGCAAAATTTTCCCCGCATTAGTAATATTTATTTTGCCACGGTTTCTGGCAAATACTGTGGAGTAAGACGAATCAAAGATCGATTTGCGATCGAAAATTCTAATTCGACTTTTATGACCGATAATTTTGGGCGGCCGCAAACATTATTGATGGCAAAAAATAGCTTTAATTTAAGCGATCGTCCTTGGTATAAAACTGTAGTTGAGACCAGACAGAGTATTTGGACTGAAGTATATACAGATTCGATGACCGATGAGCCAGCCATCACCGCAATTAGACCGATTTATCAAGAGAATGGTGAACTGCAAGGGGTTCTAGGCATATCAATGCTCTTGGGTGACATCAATCAATTTTTGCAGAATACAAAAGTTAGTAACCATGGACAGACATTCATTGTTGAGCCTTCTGGTAAATTGGTGGCCACTTCTAACTCATCTGTCGAAATCTCTGCACAAGGCAATAAATCAGAGCGTATTTTCGCAACCCAAAGTCAAGATAAATTAACTCGCACAGTAGCTGAATGGCTAAAATCACAGCCCATATCGAACAACAATGAGATTCAGCAGTCAGTCATCAATTTTGAGGGTGAACCATACTTTCTTCAAGTTGGGGAATTGCAAAATGACTCTGGGTTAAGTGGATTGAATTGGCGCATTGTTGTTGCTGTACCTGCATCCGACTTTATGTCGCAGATTAAAGAAAATTCAATATCAACAGTGATGCTATGTCTAATCGCCCTCTGCTTAAATGCCATTTTGGGGATTATTGCCGCCCGCCGTATTAGTCGCCCCATTACTCAACTTAGTCAAGCAAGCCAATCGATCGCAAATGGCAATCTCGATCAAAAAGTGGAGTATTCCTGCGCAATTGAAGAATTAGCGATTTTGGCGAATTCCTTTAATCAGATGAGTCGGCAGATGAAGCGATCGCATACGCGGCTAGAGGAATATTCGCAGCTTTTGGTGCAAAAAGTAGATGAACGTACTTATGCATTACAACAGGAAATTCTAGAACATGAATTCACTGAAGCCGCCTTACGAGAGTCAGAAGAAAAATTTGCTAAAGCCTTTCGTTCTAGCCCTGATGGAATGGCTTTGCTATCCAATGACACCTATAAACACATTGATGTCAATAATAAATGGACAGAAATTACGGGCTATAGCCGAGAAGAAGCGATCGGTGCTGCTCCCTCAGATTTAAATCTGTGGGTTGATTTAAATGAACGCGATCGCATGTTAGAAATTCTAGGAGTAGAAGGAAGAGTATTCAATTATGAAGCGAGCTTTATAACTAAGGAAGGGAAAAAATTTACGGGGCTAATCTCTTCTGAAACAATTGAATTTGGCGGTAATGTTTTTGCCATCTATGCAGTCAAAGATATTAGCGATCGCAAAATCATTGAAGAAAATATTAAAAAGAGTGAAAAGAAATATCGCGATCTGGTGGAATCAGCCAACTGCATCATTCTTCGTTGGGATACCCAAGGTCAAATTTGTTTCTTGAATGATTATGGATTGAGATTTTTTGGCTATCAATTAGAAGATATCATCGGCTCCTATGTATTAGATACTATTGTCTCAACCAAGGATGTATCGGGAGAAGACCTCCGCAACATGATTGCCGAAATATGTTGTGCCCCTGAAAAATATCAACTTAATGAGAATGAGAATATCTGCAAAGATGGGCGACGGGTTTGGGTAACTTGGTCAAATAAGCCGATTTATGATGATCAAGGAAAGTTAATTGAAATTTTATCAGTAGGGACAGATATCACCGATCGCAAACAGGCTGAAAAGGAACTGCAATCTGCAAAAGAAGTTGCCGATAAGGCAAATCGAGCCAAGAGTGAATTCCTCGCTAACATGAGTCATGAGTTACGCACTCCTTTAAATGGCATCCTTGGCTATGCTCAAATCCTCAAGCGCAGTTACGACCCTGACAAGCATAAAGCAGGCTTAGAAATCATTCAGCGTAGTGGCGAACATTTGCTGACTTTACTCAATGACATTCTTGATCTTTCTAAAATTGAAGCTAAAAAGCTAGAACTCAACCCTAGTGAATTTGATCTTCCCAAGTTGCTGCAAAGTATTACTGATATTTTCCAATTACAAGTACGCGCTAAGGATGTTGAGTTAATCTATCAACCTCTGACTACATTGCCAACGACTATGTATGGTGATGAGAAACGGCTGCGCCAAGTTCTGATTAATTTGTTTGGGAATGCTGTGAAGTTTACCGATCGCGGCAGCGTATCTCTGACCGTCAATGTTCAGCCCTATGAGCCGAACCATAACTACAAAGTTCGGTTTGAAATCACTGATACAGGAGTAGGTATTGATCCAGACAAATTGGAAGATATATTTTTGCCGTTTCAGCAGGCAGGCGATCGCGCTCGGCGCTACTCTGGCACTGGTCTAGGTTTGCCGATCTGTCAAAAAATTGTGGAGATGATGGGAGGACAACTGCATGTGGAGAGTCGATTAAATGAAGGCAGTACTTTCTGGTTTGAAATTGAGTTAACTGAAGTTCCTAATCATATTCAACCAATATTGATCGATAGTCGGACGATCTCAGGTTACTTAGGAGATCGACGCAAAATTTTGGTTGTTGATGACAAGACTGAAAATCGGATGGTATTGAATGATTTACTCACGCCGCTTGGCTTCATTGTTGCGGAAGCGATCGATGGCTATGATTGCCTCACTCAAGCCCAAAGTTTTGAGCCAGATTTGATTTTACTGGATATGGTTATGCCTCAACTGGATGGACATGAAACGACAAAGCAGTTGCGTCAGTTACCGATGTTCCAAAAAACAGCGATCGTCATGGTCTCCGCCAGCGCATTCAATCAAGATCGCAGTCTGAGCATTGCTGTAGGATGTAATGATTTCATTGCGAAGCCGATTGATCCTGATACTTTGTTCTACACAATGCGATCGCTACTCAATCTAGAGTGGAAATACGAAAATCTCAATTCTGATGATACTGACATAAGTATGGGTAATGCAAAGACGGATGCGATCGCGCAGCCTATGATTGCGCCACCAAATTTTACGGTCGAGAGATTGCTACAACTTGCACGTATGGGGGATATTCTTGCAATTCAAGATGAGGTCGTACTTCTACAAGAAACTGATTCCACCTTTAGCCCCTTTGCAAATCAAGTGCTCGATTATGCCCGTGAGTTTCAAATCAAACGAATTCGCGAATTTTTAGAGCTACAAATCCATAATTAACATCAGAAGGATGGGTAGCGCTTCGCACCGCCCATCCTTCTGATGTTACAGCAATTGCCAATCAAACGAGCCACAAGAAAGATTTTGAAAGCGTCGCGAAGCAACGCTTTCAAAATCTTTCTTAGTTTGGATTTGAGTGCAAAGCGCTGTAATACCAATTCACAGAAGTGTGACAACACTTCTGTGAATTAAAAGCCAAACCCTGTAAGGGTTTTAAAAACACAAAATGACTGCGCCATTTTGTGTTTTGGTATAATTGGGATGATGTATGGAAAATGACGAAAAAGTAGCAGTTACTACGGTTTACAATTTAGCTTATAATTGTAACAATACTTAAAGCTGAGAAATCACTTCAAACTTTAACAGGTTAAACAACAATGGCATTTGAACTCCCATCTTTACCTTACGCCCAAGATGCTCTCGCAGCTTCGGGTATGTCTGCTGAGACCCTATCATTTCATTACGGCAAACACCATGCCGCTTATGTAACCAACCTCAACAACCTGATTAAAGATACCGATCTTGCTGACAAAACCTTAGAAGAAGTCATCAAGATTAGCTACAAAGAAGGCAAAGCTGGAATCTTCAATAACGCTGCTCAAGTTTGGAACCACACTTTCTACTGGAATGGCATTAAGCCTGCTGGTGGTGGTGCTCCTACTGGTGCTTTGTTGGAGGCAATTGATGCTAGCTTTGGTAGCTTGGACAACTTTAAGACCGAATTTAAAAATGCTGGTGCTACTCAATTTGGTAGTGGCTGGGCATGGTTGGTTGCTGAAGGCGGCAAGCTGAAAATCACCAAAACTCCTAATGCTGAAAATCCTTTGATCCATGAAGGTCAAGTTCCTTTGTTGACGATGGATGTTTGGGAACATGCTTACTATTTGGACTTCCAAAATAGCCGTCCTAACTTCATGGTTAACTTTGTCGAAAAACTAATCAACTGGGATTTCGTAGCTGCTAATTTCGCGGCTGTCTAATTCTAAAAAGTGCATAGCACTTTGTTAATTGTAAAAGAGAAGCCTCGCATTGCGAGGCTTCTCTTTTTTTTGAGAATACAACAATAGATATGGCGATCGCATATCACCAAATCTACAGTGCGATCGCACCCTCCCCCATAAACTCGCCTATTTCTCAAACACCAAACTAGTTCTCCTAACTCAGACTCCCAAGCAATTGGTTTCTCCTCTAATCTTTCTAAATCAGCGATCGCCTATCAAGCCTTAAGCCTACAAATTCTCGTACAAATCAGCGATGACGATATCAGAAAACAACCAACCATTAGGAGAAACTAACATAATACAAACATCCTCGGCATGTTCCACAAACCTGACCCAATCCTTCCCACGATAGCGATCGAGAATCCGCAAGGCGCGATCGCATAGCTCTTTCCCATAAGTTTCTTGCAAAGCCTTCAAACTCAAACCTTCCGCCAATCGCAAACCCTGCATGAGTGAGTCCATTAACTCTTCCACAGGCTCAATAATCGGAGCCGTAAAGCCAATTCCTGTACTTTGCCAGAGCGCGATCGCATCGAGATATTGGCGCATTTTTTGAGGGCGATCAATTCTTTGGCGATCGATGTAACTGGTTGCACCCATGCCCATGCCATAAAAAGGCTGATTGTGCCAATAGTTTAAATTATGTTTTGATTGATAACCAGATTGAGCATAATTCGAGATTTCATAATGTTCATAACCCGCAGATGGAAGTAACTCATGGGCAAATATATACATCTCAACTGTATGGGATTCCGTTGGCAATGGATTGTCACCTGCTTGATAGCGTTTCCCAAAGGCAGTTCCATCTTCGATAGTGAGATCATAAATAGATAGGTGTTTCGGCTCTAATGCGATCGCCTTCTGAAGCGAATCTTGCCAATCTGCCATTGATTGATGAGGCAGCCCTGAAATCAAGTCTAAA
>JANNDZ010000707.1:0-2532 GCA_031378395.1 Pseudanabaena sp. OTE_75_metabat_487_sub | reverse complement strand
CTTGCCCTGTTTTCAGGTCAATTTGTCTAAATTTCATAGCATCGGTTTCATAGTTAATCTGCTCTCTCTAAAAGTCAAAGTCGATTTCTGATTCTTGTGGATTTGGTGTAGTTTCGACTAATTTCGGCTCTACTACTTCTGCCTTTTTCGGTTTTGGCGCTGCGTTTTCGTCATACAGGGAATATCTGGATTCATAGCGTCCGATATCGTCAAAACTGGCTAGTCCTTCGCTCAGTAGTTCTTCATAGGTATAGCCTGAATTAATCATTGCGCTAATATTTGTTCTCATTGATGTCTCTCCAAATTTATTTGTACGGAATTACAGTCGTCTTAGTCAAACGGCTCTAAAATATCGGTTTCAGAAATTTCTCTCTTGTCAATATTATAGTGACTGGAAATAGGAATTTCTTTACTCGCGAACAATCGCTAGATTTTTTGTCAGATTCTTTACGATATATTAGATCCGCTTTGGATTTTTTCTGGATTTAATGTCATCTTCTATGCCTCTATCGCCTATAAATTCTTCTGATTTGTCCGACATTCGCTTGATTGCTTCTGATGTTGATGGCACTCTTACCCAAAATGGGAAATTCTCTTCTGATTTCATCTCCACTCTTATCGATTTACAATCAGCAGGAATTAAAGTCCTATTGGTGACTGGTCGCTCGGCGGGTTGGGACAGAGCCTTGGTGAATTATTTACCTGTTGACGGGGCGATCGCGGAAAATGGAGGGATATTTTTACAGCCAAATGGAACCCAAGATTTGCTCTCTTCGGTTCCCAATTTATCTAGACATCGCATTCTATTAGAAAATACTTTCCATCACATTAAGCAGCTATTTCCGAATCTTCATCCTTCTGCTGATAATCAGTTCCGTATTACTGATTGGACTTTTGATGTCAATGATTTATCGGCTGATGATATTCAATCAATTTCTACTCAATGCGATCTGATGGGTTGGAGTTTCACTTACAGCAATGTTCAATGTCATATCAAACCACTGCACCAAGATAAAGCAACTGGCTTAGATACAGTACTCAAAAATCACTTTCCTGAAATCAATTTGGAGCAAGTGCTAACCGTTGGTGATAGTCCTAATGACGAGGCGATGTTTGATCCAGATCTATTTCCCATCTCGGTCGGTGTGGCAAATGTTCGCCATTATCAAGACAAAATGCTGCATTTACCCAAGTACGTTACTCAAGCTTCTGAGTTTGCTGGGTTTACTGAATTGGCAAAATTATTACTACAAACGTAAAAAGCGGCGCATCGCGCCGCCTCTTATTTTTTTGGAAGCAATTACAATTTAGCGATCGTCTCTCATCAATAACAATTGCACCAGTTGCAATGCTGCATAGATTGCTGTCGCTACACATTGTTCATGATGATGCATCAATGTTCTTGTTAGCTCAGCCTCTAACGGTAGTGAAACTCTTAATCTATCTTAAACATTATGAAGTCATTGCAATCAGTAAAGTGGTAAAAACCAGAAGTGGTATGGATACTGAAAGTGCTCCTTGCTCAAAAATAGTGCCGCAGATGACATTATGGCAATCCTGCCCCGAAATCTACCCTAACTACAATAAAATTCCGAGATTTTATACAACACATTTTCTGAGATCGCTGTATGCTTAGTGTGTATTATTAATGTGACGCTTTTTATCTATAGGAGATTACTAAACTAGTTTTTCCCCTTCAACACCAAAAAAGCCAGTGATTCCAGCCACTAGCTCTTTGATGACCCGAAGGTTTTTAAATTGAATATCCGGAAATG
The DNA here is from genome assembly GCA_031378395.1 of Pseudanabaena sp. OTE_75_metabat_487_sub. Classification (GTDB taxonomy): domain Bacteria; phylum Cyanobacteriota; class Cyanobacteriia; order Pseudanabaenales; family Pseudanabaenaceae; genus Pseudanabaena. The sequence goes on along the minus strand of JANNDZ010000707.1, from coordinate 757 downwards.
GACAGATGTTGCTTTGACGGCAGTTTTGTTCAATGCTTTCTTATATCTTAACGCAAGATACAAGTTTAGCAATAGTTTTTTATGCAAATTTTTCAAATTCATTAAAAAACTATAATTGAAGCGTTGAAATAAACTCAAAAAGTCTGTTCGTTTCCTGATTGAAGCCCCTACAACCCTTACAATCAGGACAATCTAGATGTTTTTAAATTTGCGAGACTTACCTCGGCAGATCGGGAAAGCGATCGCCTGCGGTAAGCAAAAAGGAGGTCGAGTAGCTTGACCTCCCAAAAAGATCGTATTTTCAACATAGCTGATCTAAAATTTACGACCAAAGGCTTAGAACCAAAATCATTAACCACAGCAGAACTAGCAGCGCAAACCTTTGCGAGCTTTTTCCCATATTTGTGGAATTTTATCTATGCCAAAAATATAGATCGGACGAGCAAACCAGAATGGAAAACAGAAACACGCTATCCGATTACAGGAAGGCGATTGTATGACTATTGGGCAGATAACGAAACGCTGATCGGCGTAAGATTTGGCAACCAAACCGAATATGCCCTGCTGGACATAGACAAACGTAGCCCCTACCATCCCAGTAATAACTACGAGAAATTTAAAACCGTACTGCAAGCCCTAGAAGACATAGGACTAGTCAGACCCCTAATCGTCCAGAGTTCGCACAGCGAAGGACTGCATATCTACTACCCTCTATGGCAAGAAGTACCCAGCTTCGGCATCGCCTGCGCGATCAAAG
>JANNDZ010000702.1:0-11455 GCA_031378395.1 Pseudanabaena sp. OTE_75_metabat_487_sub | reverse complement strand
TCTTAAACGTATCTATCCACATCCTCTTCAATTAAATTTTTTTCGCCGTAATATTTGTAAATTTTCCTATTAAAAAAATTATATAATATGGATGGGCGCCCAAATGCGCCGCCAATCCTTATTAGATTTTGGTGGATTAGTTTGTGAGAGGGGTATTTGCTATGGACTCTAAGCTGGTGGACTTGAGAAAAGTTAGCCAACTATTCTTAAGTTCGGGGCTATTAGGCTGAGAAATACGCAAACTTGCAAGCCCAGCGATCGCTTCGTGCCAAATCCCAAATTTTGCGTATAGAGATACTCGCTCAATCTCGGTCGCTTTCTCTAATTTGCTTTGCAAAGTTGCATCTAGTTTAATGCGACGGATGATTCCTTCGGCAAATATATCTTCTGGATCGCCAGTTTCACAAATGACAGAGATCAGCCATTTGTAATCTTTCCCAACTTCTAAGGGAGTTCCCTCGAATTGCACATTGATGATACTAGGTGTACCAGTTAGAGTGACAGTCTTGCGGGCGATGCCTTTACCTTGCTGATTTTCAAGGGTGAACTCCACAGCGATCGCAGATGTTTTGGGAATATAAGCAAAAAATGTTGGATTAGCCGAGACTGTAAGTCCAAATTTGTTTTGAGGGAGTAAGGGTGTCAGTTGCTGCTCTAAAGATTTTTTGATTTTGTCTTCTCTAGGCTGAACATCGCGACTTTTCAGACATTGCCCGTCATTGGTACGTCTTCCGCCGCCAATAGTTGTTGTTGGTGCAGGGCTACTTATCGGTGGCTCAAATGTTTGGGCGCTAGCGTCTGATGAAAAAGCAGAAAATGTGGTGATCTCCCAGAATATTGCGATCGCTAATAGGACAAAATATCGATAGAAGTATTTAGAAAGCATAGCCTTATACCTAGAGAAGCAGTAACTGAATAAATGCAAATTTTCCTAGTAGTCTAAATTAGCAGCGATGTCATGAAAACGCTTAATTAATATTAAATAATATATTACTCGGTTTTCTCAAGAATAGCTGCTTCTCGCTTGTAAAATCCAGAAAACTTCATAAAAAGAAGATGGCGCTTTGCGCCATCTTCTTTTTATGATTACAACCAATTCCCGATTAAAACAAATGGAGACCAATAGAAAGGGTGGGTATACTGTGGATTTTTTAGAAGACTGAGCTGGGCTTTCTGTAAAGCATTGGCTTTAGTTGTGCCGACAGTTGCTAATTCTTGATAGAAATTTTCCATAAACGTGGCTGTGGCACTATCCTCAACTGACCATAGGCTCGCGATCGTACTACGTGCTCCCGATCGCACTGCCATTCCTGCTAGTCCTAAAGTAGCGCGATTATCTCCCTTAGCAGTTTTGCAAGCACTGAGTACCAATAGCTCAATGGGAATGCGGCTATCTTGTTCTCTAGATTGAAACAATTCCCCTAACTGTTTGACTCCAAGCCGATTATTCCACGTTAAAATAAATGTCTTTTCAGCCTCAGAGCTAAATTCACCGTGAGTGGCTAGATGCACTACTCTATAGGGGATCTTACTAATTTGCTTTTGAATAGACTCGCTAATAAAAGCTTCATTTAGTAATAGTGTTTGAGCTGACACAAGGGAAGCAATTTGCTGAACTTCTCTTTCGACATTTGGCAGAGCATTAAAATTTTGGGTTTCCTTACTCACCCCACCAACAAATACAGTTAATTGTTGGTGCTTGAGTGGGCGAGGATCGATGAGTTGTAACCCAGGCGTAAGTGCCAGATTATATTTTTCCATCAAATACTGTTGCCCATCATAGAGAACTGACATGGGCAGGTTTCTTAGAGAACCATCAAGGACAAATACTAGGGTTTTAATTTTGTTGGCAGCTAATATAGATTCTGTTTCTTTCCCGATTAATATGTTGTAGATTTTTACGGACACTGCTTGAATATCAGTCTCAAGGGATGTTCGACGTAGCGATCGCCTTAATTCGCTCAAGAGACTTTCGAGGTTGTTCTCAGAAATTTTGGTGGTACTGTGCAGCAACGAACGATTTGGCAGTGAAATAATAACTTCTAGACTATCTGGCAAAACGATTGGGTAGATGACAGCAGCTTGTGGATCAACCTCATCTACTTGTGTAGCCATCCCTGTAAGGCAAGCTTCTTTAAAAAAGTTATCCAATTCGGCAAGTTGTAAAGATTCAATTATTTTACGCGCGGCTTTAAGATTTTCTTGACTAACTTGTTTTCCATCTTCTGGAGTAAGCAGCAAGGCAACAAGCTGACGGTAAACGGGTTCGACACTATCACGAAAAGAAAACTGAATGTCTTCATTACCAGATACAAGATCACCACGGATCGAAGCGAGCGTATTGACAGATTCTGTATAAGCGATGATCGCCCTAGGATTTTTACCTTGAGATTTGAGTATTCGTCCGAGTTGCCATTGCCAGCGATAGGCTATATCTGAAGCATTATGGGTTTGAGCGAGAATGAGCGCTTTCTCGGTTAGGGTTTGGGCTTCTGAGAACTGTTGGTTTTGCTCATAGAGATTGCCTAGATATCCGATCGCATAGGACTCAGCTCTAATGTCACCCATCTCATGCGCTTGTTGGGCGGCTGTTGCAAGGAGTTTAGCAGGATCTTGGCGATTGCTTGTAGGATTAAGCTTAACCAGACTTTGCGCAAAGTTTACTCTTGCGTAGACTGAGGCTCGGCTGGGCGGGAGGTTCAGCAGTTGAGTTTGAATATTAGTTAGCAATAATCTGGCTGCTTCAGGCTGGTTTAATTTGATCTGAAGACGTAGTTGATTTAACTGGGCTTGGACTTTTTGGCTGGGAAAGGTTGTGGCATTGGCTGCTTGCTGATAATAGCCAATCGCTTCAGCGGGTTGTTGTGAGCTATAGGCGGTATTTCCTAAACTTAGGAGAGCGTCGGCAATGATCGAAGAGTCATTGAGCTTTTTGGCGATCGCTAGACCTTCTTGCAATACAAGTTTGGAACCTTGGAGATCTCCACACAATCTTAGGGTTTCACCGAGATTGAGCAAAATTGCTGCCTTAAGAGAGGAGTCGGGACGTTCTTTGAGTTTTACTTGAGCTTGATCGAGCGTCTCTTTTGCTTTGGGATACTGAGCTAGCGATCGCAAAGCTTGACTCTGATTAATCTTGCTGCGAATGGCTCCGTCTGTATCTCCTGATTGCTCGTAGGTTATTGCGGCTCTTTGCCAAATTGTTAATGCATCTTCAGCTTTGCCCTGTGCGAGTTGAATATTACCCTGAATGTTGAGAGCCTGAGCTAGTAATTTGGGTTGCTGTGAATCAGCTTGGAGGATTTCTATACTGAGGACGATCTCCTGATCTGCTTGCTTCCATTGACCTAGTTGTTGATGTGCTAAGGCAAGATTTTGCAAAACAATGGCGTGATTGAGGCGATCGCCTTGTTTTACACAAATATCAGCAGCTTGTTGCCAAGTCGCGATCGCTTTAGCATATTGTCCTAATTGGTAATAATGCTTGCCATCCTGTACAAGAGTTGTCAGGCTATTAGGTAATTGACTGAGCGTCATATCGGGTGAGGCTTTTGAGGAGCTATTGGCAATACTAGGCTGAGTATTCCATCCTAAAACCATGGTCAGTATAATTGCACAGATGCCGATACCGATATAGCGGAGAAGTTTACTGCTTTTGGGTTTTAGATTCGAGATAGATTCCCAAAAGAACATAGATATTACCTAATAATGCTGGTTTGAGATGGTATTTGCGATCGTGTTAGCGATTGTATCTATGCAGACTAGATATTTTCTAAATTGGAGCGAGATTGACTTTATAAGTGGTCATAGATTTCACTCCGAGAAGCAATATTCGTATTTTAGGCTATTTAATTTGTTTTGCACAAGAGAGCTGAGGTGTCGTGGGGCTAAGAGGATTAGAAGCAGCTATCAACCTCATATTGCCGTTACTATCTCTAGCGATCGCATTAGCCTCGACAATAAATTTTGGAGATTCATTCTTTACTTCTTGTTTTTGTTCAATTGCCGAGATTTGATTTTTGCTTGGTACGAGTTCAGCTAGCTCTACTAGAGATTGGTTAATGGAAAGCTCATCACTAGGACTCTTGGGTAAGCCCCCTCTACCCGCGATCGTAAAGCGATTCTCTCGATTGGATAACTTCCCTCCTACCGCGCAGCTTTGACTAATCTGTTTCGACGAATCAACAAGATTGAGCGGTAAAGAAGTTAAGCCACGACTTGGATCGATATCAGGAGTGGTAACTGTGACATTTCCCTGCACGCCAAACTGAGAACTAGCTGCAATGTCACTAAAACCAGTTAATTGAGGACTGAACTCTAGTCCATAGATACCATTAGTAGTGATATCAACTCTTCCTCCATTGCCAGTAAAGGCATTAGCGAAGATATTACTGTTTTCACCTTTCACTCCAACGATAAAACCCGCATTGATTTTAACGTTTCCTCCATTACCTCCAGCATTTGCAGTACCTGCGGTGGTGCTAATATTACTTCCATAACGCAAAAGCAAAATAGCTGGAACAGTTAAATCTATATTACCTCCATTAGTGCTGGCTGTTGATGCAGTGATGGAGGAACCATTCAAAAGATAGAGGTAATTGGCAAATATAGTAATGTTTCCACCAATGCCAGAGCCAAGACTGCCGACAGCAATTGTCGCTCCATCTTGTAGGGTCACATACTGCGGATCAATCGTAATATTGCCACCATTTCCTGTAGAACCTAATGTGGTATTGGCAAATAAGCCAGTACCCGCAGTAAAGAGGATCGAGTTTCCTGCAATGAGTCCGATGTTGCCAGCTTTCCCTTTGTTACTAGTTTGAGCAATAATTTGACTATTATCTTTGAAGGTAATGCTCTCTCCTGCGGCAACGGTAATACTTCCAGCATTACCGATACTACTAGTATTACTAAGAACTTGACTGTTATTTTGGAAAGCGATCGCCGCAGGGCTAGTGATCAAAATATTCCCAGCAGGGTCAATTCCTTGGGTCGTACTCACGATCAGGGTGTTGTCAAAGGTGAGATTGCCTAAGCCTTTAATCATCACGTCTCCAGAACGCCCATTTTGTCCAGAGCCAAAAATCGTGGTGATGAAAGTATTCGGATCATTAATATCGTAGGCGCGTTTGGGGAAATTTACGGTCTTACTCGTAATCACCTGAAGAGATGCGATCGCCAAATCACCTAGACCATTAATATTCACTGCTCCTGCGGCTCCAAAGGCAGATGAGGTAAAGAGAGCAAGATTGCTAATTTGATTTTTTGCTGTTAAATTAACTTCACCACCATTACCACTTCTTGAGGTTGGTGCAGAAATAGTGAATGATAATATGTAGCTCGTTAATGCACTGGTAATACTGCCGTTGGGAGCGGATATAGATACAGATCCGCCATTCTGAGAACTTGCAGATGATGCTAACGAGTACGCTGACAATGTCGAATTGTTTAATGCGATATTGCCAGTGCCAGAGTATAAAGCAATTGCTCCTCCATTCCGAGAATTTGCGGATCTCGCGAATGAATACGAATACAATGTCAAATCGTTTAGAATAATGTTCCCTAAAGAAGTAGCTAAAGAGATTGTTCCTCCATTTCCAGAACGATCTAATTTTGAGGATGAGTAAGAAGCTGTAGATGAGTTTAATGGCGCATTGATTAGTGAAATGTTGCCAGAGTTGGAAGCTAAAGAAAATGCTCCTCCATTACCAGAGGAACCAGAGCCTGAGTATGTACCAGCATCTAAATAAGTGCCAACATCTCCAAAGAAACTCCTAACATCTTTAACCGTAATATTGCCAGAGTAGGTAGCAAAAGAGATGTCTCCAGCATTTCCAGAATTACCTGATGCCAAGGAAACAGAAGGTGATTTCCAAATTGGACGAGTAACCGTAATATTACCTGAGTAGGAAGCAAGAGATACAGCCCCAGAATTGGCGGAATTACCAGAGTAAGAAAATGAAGAGGACTCAAAATATAGATTGTCTAATATGATGTTACCTAAATAAGAAAAGAATGAAATATTACCGCCATTCCCAGTATTTCCAGAGAGCGTAAAGGAATCAGTGTATAGCTCTGAATTCATCGTAATATTGCCAGCATAGGAAGAAATTGTGACTGACCCACCATTTCCTGCATTGCCAGAACCTGGCTCTGAATATGCAATTAAGTTGGAATTTATAGCAATATCGCCTCGACTATAAATGCGAACATCTCCAGCGTTAGCTCCGACTATACCTGTCCCAGTGTTAATTTCTTGAGTGGAAATTTTACCTTGTAAAGTATTGGGAACGAATTGGTTAGTTAAGAATACTAGTCCGCTAGGTTGACTCACGCGAATATTTCCATTCACAGTAATATCAGCTCTAGCAGGAGGATTTGGATAGGAAGGAACAGGCGCGATCGCACCTAAAACGATAGGACTAGCAGGCAACCCACCCAATTTTGACCAATCCACTCCTGCTCTTATATCCAAAGTTGCCTTAGAACTTCCATCAATCGTAATTGGATTCTGAACTGGAACAATATCTTGAACTGAGCCATTACTATCTTTGATCGCCTGATAGTCAGTCAAACTAAATGTTGCTAAGTCTGCATAACGCTTAGTGGCATTAAATAGAGTTGTATTGCTGGGATTAATCGTAGTATTAATAGCCCCAGTATTATTTATAATGACATTCGCCAGAGTCACACTACCTCCAGCTAAGATATGCAGTGATGCTCCTGTGTAGTTACCTAAGGTCACATTGCCATTTGCCAGAATTACTGGATCATTAGGGCTGCGCAAATCACCGATAGTTCCATTCAACTTCTCAATATTTAAGTTTCCTCCAGCATAGAAATGGGCATCACCAATCACTGGATTTTGCGATCGCAACACCATATTCCCGCCCGACCACAAACCACTATTAGGATGGTTTAAAGCAAAAATATCGACTGATTGGGTTCCCTGTACCAGCAGATCTCTACCAGCTACTGCATAAAAAGGACTGATCGCAGTATCGCGAATCGTCACCTTATCCTGAGCCTGCAAGATCAGATCTCGACCTGCCTGTAATTGCCCCTGCAAATCCAATTTGTCCGCATTTAAAACTAAATCTTGTGGCGTAGAGAGATTAGCCTGATTTGCGATCGTAGAACCATTATTACTAGTTCCATACTGTAATCCTGTTGTAATATTTGTTGTCAGCAATGGTGGTGCTTGGGGATCAGTGGCGCTAAACTCACTGCCTTCGGAGAACTTAAAACTATTTGCTGTACTGCCAACAAAAGTTCCGCCAATATTTAGCTTCGCATTTGATCCAAAAATTATCCCATTAGGATTGAGCAGAAACAAATTCGCATTGCCATTGGCTTTTAGTATCCCGTCAATATTCGAGACTGAGCCGCCTGTCACTCGCGTCAAAACATTCTGAATGTTCGAGGCATTGTTAAAATAGGCAGTATTATTTGTCGAAACTGAGAAATCTCGAAAACTATGATAGAGGTTAACTCCCCTACTTGTTCCACCATCAACTGTTTGGATTAGTCCATTAGTTGTGACCGTGGAGTTAGTCGGCAAAGTATTGTCTGGGATGATCTGCGCAATAGCTGAAAGTGTTGCGGCAAGATAGCTGAAAGCAAATACACCTGTCAAGCTGATATAACGAGGAGTAGGTTTCATGTTTTCTATTTCTCTTAATGCCCATTCATAAAGATCAAATTCACAAATGAAACAGGTTTAGGCTTTAGTAAAACATCGAACCCGTAATAACCTGCTATCAATATGATACCGATTTCTAGAGACAATAAATAATGAAGCTGCTGTTAAAATTTAAGCATGTGGATCAATCTAAAAAAGATAATTTGGAAATTGCGTGGAGTTTTGGTTGTTGTGCCCGCGACAACAGGGATTTTGTTGGGAATACGCTTTGTGGGGGTTTTGCAACCACTAGAACTTGCTGCATATGATTTGTTCTTTCAATGGCGACCGTCAGAAGCCAAAGACGAACGCATCGTGATTGTCACAATCAATGAACCCGATATTCAGAAGTTTGGTTCTCCTATCTCTGACGAAACTCTTGCCAAGCTCTTAAATTTAATTAAGCAACAGCAACCCAGAGTGATCGGGCTAGATATCTATCGTGATCTGCCAGTGCCTATGCAATATGGTTCTGCATATCAACAACTAGTAAATATATTTGCATCAACGCCAAATCTAATTGGCATCCGCAAGGTGACTATTAATAAAGATGGGAGTGATGTAGCTGCTTCTCCTGTTCTCGAAAAGCTTAATCAAGTAGCTGCCAATGATTTGCTTCCCGATGGTGACGGGAAGATTCGCCGTATCTTGCTGTCGCTCAAGGACAAACAGGGTAAAACCATCACCAGTTTGAGTGCCACATTAGCCATCCAATATCTTAAAAAAGAGAATATCAGTCTCGAAGTTGTTAGTCCCAAAACGCAGCAATATAAATTAGGAAAAGCAATATTTTCTCCCATCGCTGAAAATGATGGCGGCTATGTAAGGCAAGGACTGGGAGGATATCAAATATTATCAAATTTCCGTAATTTTCAGGATGGGTTTCATACAGTTTCCTTAAGTGATGTACTCAATGGAAATATTTCTCAGGATATATTTCGCGATCGCCTTGTTCTCATCGGAATTACTGCGGAAAGCAACACTGATTACTTTATTACCCCATATAACAGCACAACCTTAGGTAGTCCTTTTCCTGTTACAAGTGGCGTAATTCTTCATGCTAATATCGCCAGTCAATTACTCGCTAATGCCCTTGATGGGCGACCCGTCCTACAAGTTTGGTCGAAATTAATCGAATCCTTGTGGATTGCGACTTGGGCGGTTATCGGTGGTTTATCGTGCCACAGTAGAAGATACAAAAGAATACTGACCTCATCAAAATTTCCATTTCGTTTACCTTGGAAAATCCTGATTATCGCTGGTTTAGGAGGAGGGTTATTTACTGTAAGCTACATCGCGTTTTTGGGGGGATGGTGGATGCCTGTAGTTCCTGCTTTACTTGCACTATTTAGTTCAGCGATCGCAGTCATAAGTTACACAACACTCAGCGCTGGTGAAACTCGCAGAAGGGCTATTCTTTCAGTTATTCCTGATTTCATGTTTCATGCCAGTGCGGATGGAATCTATCTTGGTCAGGTTAACTATGAGAATGAGATCGAGTTACTGTATCCTGACTTTGAGAATATTGGGAAGCATTTGTCCCAATTCCTACCGACAGAAATGTGCGATCGCCATCTTTTTCATATTCATAAAGCCATCATCACGGGGGAAATACAAATTTATGAGCAGCAAATATGTGTAAATAGCAATTGTCAAGATGAGGAGGTTCGCATTGTCGTAAGTGGAGCCAACGAAGTTCTATTTATGATTCGCATCATTAGCGATCGCAAACGAGCCGAAGCCGCAATTTATCAAAAAAATGTCGAATTAGCCAGCACCTTAGACAAACTCAAAACCACCCAAAAGCAACTGTTAGAGTCCGAAAAATATGCTGCTCTTGGTAGTATGGTGGCAGGTATTGCTCATGAGGTGAATACTCCTGTTGGCAATAGTTTAATGGCAGCTTCCATTCTTGATAATGCGACAAATAGATTCAAGGAATCTTTTGAGATTGGGGAACTTAAAAAATCTAGCTTGCAAGCATATTTAGAGAAAACTAAAAGCAGCAGCGAAATTCTATTGACCAACTTACAACGGGCGGCTGAGCTCATCCAAAACTTTAAGCAAGTTGCCGTTGATCAAACTAGTCTAGAGCAGCGCAGCTTTCAAGTGAAAGACTATATCGAGAAGATCCTGATTAGCTTAGCCCCGCAAATCCAAAATACTCCACATCAAATTAAAGTCCTTGGCGATAATGCGATCACTATACGAAGTTATCCAGGCGCATTATCTCAAATTATCACAAATTTAGTGATGAATTCTCTAACCCACGCTTATCAAGACTCAGATAAGTCTGGACAGTTACAAGTTGAAATTTCTCAGCAAGATGACAAAGTTCTAATTACTTACTCTGATGACGGCAATGGTATTCCATCTGAAAGTCTAGACAAAATTTTTGAACCTTTTTTCACAACAGCAAGAGATAGAGGCGGCAGTGGTCTGGGTCTGCATATTATCTATAACTTGGTGACGCAGACTCTAAAGGGAACTATTCACTGTGAAAGTACAGTTGGTGTTGGGACGAAGTTTGCGATCGCCTTACCACTCAACTTAGCATCATAAACCCAAAAAGACAAAGCGCCCGCTATGCGGGCGCTTTGTCTTTTTGGGTTTTAATCACCGTTCAATTGCAAAATCGCCATAAACGCTGCTTGTGGAACTTCCACAGTTCCAATCGACTTCATCCGCTTTTTACCCTTCTTCTGCTTCTCCAGCAACTTTTTCTTTCGAGAAATATCACCACCGTAGCACTTACTCAACACATTCTTTCGCAACGCCGAGATATTCTCCCGCGCCAAGATCTTTGTACCGATCGCAGCTTGAATCGGAATTTGGAACTGTTGCTTAGGAATCAACTCTCTGAGCTTAGACACCAAAGCCCGACCGATATTATAGGACTTGTCACGATGAACAATGCAAGCCAATGCATCCACAGGTTCTTCATTAACCAGAATATCAACTAGTACCAGATCATTAGGACGATAGCCAATCACTTGATATTCCATACTGGCGTATCCCTTGGTGCGAGACTTCATCTGATCAAAGAAATCAGTTACCATTTCTGCTAATGGAAGTTCATAAATTAAAGTAGCCCTTTCCGTGGTGATATATTTCGTATCTAAAAATATGCCGCGTCTTGCCACACACAACTCCATCAAAGTACCAATGTAAGTTTGTGGAGTCATGATTTCTAGCTTGACATAAGGCTCCTCGATCGACTTTCTGGAATTTGGTGGCGGTAACTCACTAGGATTATCTACCATCAAAATTTCGTCCATATTTGTCGTCACCCGATAAATTACTGATGGCGCAGTCACAATTAGATCGAGATTATATTCGCGTTCGAGACGCTCCTGCACAATCTCCATATGCAGCATCCCCAAAAATCCACAACGGAAACCAAACCCCATCGCATTCGAGGTTTCTGGCTCATAATTTAGAGATGCATCGTTAAGCTTAAGCTTGGTTAGGGCTTCACGCAATTCCTCAAACTGATCGGCATCGGTAGGAAACATGCCGCAGAAAACCATTGGTTTAGCTTCTTCATAACCAGGAAAAGGCTCAGGTGCTGAGTCGATCGCTGAAGTAATCGTGTCACCAACCCGCGCATGGGCTACGGTTTTAATCGCCGCCGCCAGATAACCCACCTCACCCGCGTGCAGTTCATCGACTTGGACTTGACTCGGTGCTAATACGCCCAACTCATCGATCACATATTCCTGCCCTGAAGCCATGAACTTAATGCGATCGCCTTTTTTGACCGTGCCATCCATG
>JANNDZ010000614.1:0-7185 GCA_031378395.1 Pseudanabaena sp. OTE_75_metabat_487_sub | reverse complement strand
CTTCAAAATTTGGAGTCAGAAAAATTTTAATCCTGTTAGACTAGGCAAGGCACAAAATTGTCTAAATAAGCAAATTTACGCGCCACACTTAACTTTTGAAAGACTTTCGGATAATTAGCACTATGTTTTGGGCGGATAAATTTGCAGCAGATGCAAGCGGCGATCGCATTATAGTTAACGATTCCAAAACCCCCTCTGGGCGCGTTCATGTCGGCTCATTGCGCGGGGTTGTGATTCACGATGCCATTTATCGCGCCCTCAAACACGCAGGTAAACCCGTTACCTTCACCTACGGCGTTGACGATTACGATGCGCTCGACACCGTACCCCACTATTTAGATCAAGCCAAATTTGCGCCCTATCTGGGACAACCTCTCTGTAATGTCCCTTCTCCAGAAAATACGGCGACCGATTATGCCAAGTACTTTATGGGCGAATTTCTAGAAGTATTCGAGCATTTAGGCGTGCGTCCCGAAGTTTATTACCTGCGTGATCTCTACTGTTCAGGCAAGATGAATCAATATATTGATTTGTTCTTGAACAATGCACATCTTGTGCGCGAAGCCTACAAAGAAGTCAGCAAAGCCGATCGCCCCTCCAATTGGTATCCCTTCCAAACCATTTGCGAAAACTGCGGCAAGATCGCCACTACAGTTGTGACTGACTACCAAGACGGCAAAGTGTTTTACACATGTCAACCCAACGCCATGGAGTATGTCAAAGGCTGTGGTCATACAGGCTGGGTATCGCCCTTTGATGGTAATGGCAAATTGCCTTGGAAAGTAGAATGGGTTGCTAAATGGGAAGTTGTTGGCGTATCGATTGAATTGGCGGGTAAAGACCATTCCCAAAAAGGCGGCTCTCGCGATGTCGCTAATTCTATTTGTCGGAAGGTTCTCAAAAAGAATCCACCCACCCATGCGCCCTACGAATTTATTTTGGTGAATGGAACCAAGATGAGTTCTTCTAAAGGTGTCGGTTCCAGTGCTAAGGAAATTGCCAATTTATTACCACCTGAGCTACTACGCTTCTTAATGTTGCGGACACAGCCTCGCAGCGTGATCAATTTCTCGCCGAACTACGAGACAATTACTCGTTTATTCCGCGACTATGACACCTTGATTGATAAATATCAGGCTGATACGGTCAAAGATGAAAAGGCTCTAGAAGATTTAGTTCCTTTAATCTATTCGCAATTGAATACAGATGAACAAGTCTCAGGTTATCAAGCCTTTGATTTCAGCACCTTAATTTCCTTGCTGCAAATCCCTCACCTTGATCTCGAAGCTGAAATTGTCGCTAGAAGTGCCAATCCCCTCAGAGATCGCGACTGGGAAGTAGTCCGCGATCGCATCCGAGTTGGTAAAAAGTGGTTGCAAGACTATGCCGATGAAGAAGATAAACTAGTTCTCTATCTAGATTCGATGCCTGAAAAAGCGTCAACACTCACCACTGAGCAAGTAACTTATCTTGAAGCATTAGCAACTAATCTGGCTGGTAATGTTAACTGGGAAGGCGAAGAACTACAAACCCTTTTATTTAGTACTTCTAGGCAAATTGAAGTTTCTCAAAAGAGTGCATTTGCCGCAGTGTATTACACCTTCTTGAATAAAGAGCGTGGGCCCAAGGCGGGAAGTTTGCTTTCTTATCTGGATAGAGCATTTGTGATTCAGCGCATTCAAGATGCGATCGCTCTAAATCTCACGGCTAGTAAATCCTAATAAAAAACGGCGCTTCGCGCCGTTTTTTATTTTCTTTTTCTAGGTTTAGGAAGAACTGTTTCAATTGGGATATCTTCACTGAGTAGATAGGTAGCTGATTTTTCACTAAGGAGCATCGCCTTGGAAAGTAGCGATCGCGCTGTGCTAGTGGTTGGCAAATAAAGCTGGATAATTTTGCGCTTGATTAGTGGCGATGTTGCCGAGAGGGTAATACGTGCGTTTCGCCATTCGGCATCGGATCGACAAAAGAGCCTCAAAGCTAAATCAACTGTTGGTTGTCGGCAATTAGTTTCATCATTGTTGAGAAAAGTATAAATCCTCTCATAACGGCGACTAATCTCAGGTGCGAGACAGAGAATTAACAGATCTCGCTCAAACTGCCTTAACTCTAAGCGATCGCAAAGTGTGGGAATCGCGAGGCAAATGTTTTTTTCGAGACTAGCTTTGATGCGATCGCCATAGCGTCCAAGGGGATGGATTATCTCTGGTGAACTCTTGGGTGCAAGACTGCCGCCTTTAGATGGGTCGATCGCGATAAAGCCTTTCCACCAATGATTAGTAGCTCGATCAGCAGCCGACTTTGCCACGCGATCGACTTCTTGATTGTTTTGGCGCTGCTTAGCTAGCGATCGCATCAATACGCGATCGAGCCAAGCTAATTCTGCTTTCAGATATGACCAGTTATCCGCAAAAGGCTGAACTTCAGGAAAAGCAGGGACTTCACCTGTTTCTGCAATCATGCGATGCCTCGGCGCAAAGTACCACGAATGAATACGCTAACGAATATGCCGAAACCCAATAAAGCGATCGCGGCACTAGCGATCGTCATATTTCCCCAAGGAGCCGTAAACACGATGCTATCCCATGCCCATGTACTATGGCTGTACACATAACGGATCGGTTCGATCGCCCAAGATAGGGGATTGAGACTAGCAATCCATTGTAACCAAGTCGGCATAAAGGCAAGTGGTGCAAGAGCCGTACTAGAGAACATCAACGGCAAATTCACCAAGAAAATAAAGGCAAGCATCTCTTGATGTCCAGGCATAGCGAAAGCAAGTCCCAAACTCAACATCGTAAAGTCTACGATTAGCAACATCAGGATTAGAGACATTACGGCTAAACCACCTAGGCTTGGCAACCCTGCACCCATAAGTCCACTGACCGTGACGATCGCTAAAGTCTGCACCATACTTAGGGCAATAATAAAAATTGCGGAAGCGGCAATGATCGAAAATCGGGATACTAAAGGGGCGACTAAGATGCGATTGAGGAAACCAAATTCGCGATCGAATAGCATCGGCAATCCTGAATTAAGTGCGCTACTAAAAGCCGTAAATACAATGATCCCCGCCGCTAAAAACTGCACATAGGTCTGACCGTCACCGACTAAACCTTTGGGCAACCCACTAAATAATGCACCAAATAATAATAACCACATCAATGGCTGCAACACACCTGCGATCAAAGTTGTAGGGCGGCGACGCAGTTGGATAAATAGCCGCGTAGTTAAAGCTGTCACCTCTTGCCGAAAGTCAGCCGACCAAAAATTGGGCTTGGGACTTTCGGGAATGAATATTTGCTTTGGTTGTGGATCTTGGGTTAATAAAGGAGGAGGGGAGGTTTGAGTCATATCTTTAAATCTGGACAAATTAGCCACTATATCAATCATAGCGTTTTGTCATTGACTCAGTCAGCGATCGCACTATGCTATCAAGGTAAACGGTTACGCCATTTCTTAGGGTTTTGAGAACCATGAAAAATACCAGATACAATCACCGAGTTCTCAAAGTATTCATAAAATATGGCATAAGGGAATCGGCGGACTAAAACTCTTCGATAGCTTTCATAGGCGATGCCATACATCTCAGGATTTCTCTGGATAAATTGGATAGAGGCATCAACACACCTCAAAAATTCCTCACCTAACCCTAGTTCTTGCTCTTGATACCAGTCATATGCATCCGTAACATCTTGCTCCGCTTCTGGCAGAATAATCAGACTTTTAACAATTACTTCGACTACGAATTCTTGCTTTTACTGAATCCCAAGAACTTGCTACACTTACATCTAAATGAGCGGCTTTTCTTTTTGTTAATTCTTCTTTCTGCCAATCAAGTATAAGAATATTTGCTGGTTGAGATGCAATGTTATCCCAAAGATCTTCTAGAAGCTGTAGTTTCTCAGAAGTCTCTAGTTCAAAAATTGGCGCAAATTCTACTGGCATAAATTTATCAGGTGTAGAAATTATGTTGCTATTTTACGTTATTCCTATCTGTGATGACAGCTAACGCAAAAAAAGAGACTCGCTTCGCGAGTCTCTTTTTTTGCGTTAAATTTGCTTTAACTCGTTAGCTAGCTTGCTAACCATGTCCTTAGCACCACCAAACAACATCATCGTTTTTTGTTGATAGAACAAGTCATTCTCGACACCCGCAAAACCAGCACTCATGCCTCGCTTAATCACGATCGCATTTTTGGCTTTATCCACATCTAAAATCGGCATCCCATAAATGGGGCTAGCTTGATTAGTCCTTGCCGCAGGATTAACAACATCATTCGCGCCGATAATCAATACCACATCGGTATTCTCAAACTGCGTATTGATATCGTCCATGTCGTAGAGTTGCGAGTAAGGCACATTAGCCTCCGCTAGCAACACGTTCATATGCCCTGGCATCCGCCCTGCAACTGGGTGGATGGCAAACTTTACTTCTACGCCTTTGCGTTCGAGCATATCCGACAACTCACGCACAGCGTGCTGAGCTTGAGCGACTGCCATGCCATAGCCAGGCACAATTACCACCGATCGCGCATAGCCCAACATCATTGCGCACTCTTCAGGATCAATAGTTTTCACAGTTTTGTTGCTACTGTCGCCTGCGTCACCATCGGTGACCAAGGTTGTGCCAAAGCCGCTAAATAACACATTGGGAAGAGTGCGGTTCATCGCCTTGCACATAATCTGGGTGAGGATCAAGCCTGAAGCGCCGACTAATGCACCTGAAATAATCAGCACATTATTCATCACCACAAAGCCTGCGGCACTGGCGGCGACCCCTGAGAGAGAGTTCAGCAGCGAGATCACCACGGGCATATCACCGCCGCCAATGGGGATCACAAACAATACGCCAACTAACAGCGAAATGATGTTAATGCCAATGAAAGCGACCACATCAGCGGGATTAGCAATCAGTAAGGCTGAACCAACTCCAAAAGTTACTAAGAGCAGAATATTGATAGTTTGCTGATAGGAAAAACGAATCGGCGCTCCCTTCATGATCCCTTGCAATTTAGCAAAGGCAATCATGCTACCCGTAAAGGTGATATTACCGATCAGGACACTAACAATAATCGAAAGATTATCAACTAAGGGAAGGGTTAACCCATGACTGATCACCCGCCAATATTCGCCCACAGCCACTAAAGATGAAGCCAAACCGCCCAAACCATTGAGCAATCCGACCATCTGAGGCATATCGGTCATCGCCACTTTGTATGCGATCAGCGAACCGATCGCTGAGCCGATCGCGATCGCTACCAAAATCAAGCTATAGCTCAATACTTGCTTATCGAGTAACGTAGCTACAACCGCTAGCAACATGGCGATCGCGCCTAACAGATTCCCCTGACGTGCTGTAGCAGGTGATCCCATCTGTTTGAGACCAATCATAAATAAGGAAGCCGCCACCAAATAGGTAAGCTGAATCCCAGTCGGGACATAATCCAAAATATTTTCTAGCATGGTGCTTTACGCCTCTTTCTTTTTGAACATTTGCAACATGCGATCGGTAACCAGAAATCCGCCGACAACATTGATCGTGGCGCAGACAACCGAGATCAATCCCAGAATTACGGAGAGATTAGGATTCACATCACTACCCGCCACAATCAAAGCCCCAATTACGGATATTCCTGAAATAGCATTAGACCCTGACATCAGGGGCGTATGTAATGTTGGTGGAACCTTGTTAATTACTTCAAATCCTGCAAAGGAAGCAAGCACAAAGACAAATAGAGCACTAATTAATGATTCGTTCATAGTTGATATTTACTTAAATTGAGATTCATCCTCATTCTGCTCACTGCAAACCGTAGGGGTAATTCATGAATTACCCCTACGGTTTGCAGGATGGCAAGATTAGACGGCGACTGCTAGTTGAGATAGAGCATCTTTAACGCGCTGATTGCGAATTTCGCCAGCGTGAGTGATACAGGTACTGCTGATAATGTCATCATCAAAATCAAGATCCAGTTCGCCTTTCTTGATCAAGTGATTGAGAAGGTTAAGCAGATTTTTAGCGTATTTTTGCGAAGCATGAATCGGCATTGAAGAAGGAAGATTGATCGGAGCAATAATCATTGCGCCATGACACATTACATCCTTGCCAGCGATCGTACCTTCGCAGTTACCCCCCTGTTCGCCAGCCATATCGACGATGATCGAGCCACGCTTCATATGGGCAATCATGGCATCAGTCACCATTACTGGCGCTTTACGTCCAGGGACTTGGGCAGTAGTAATGACAATATCCGCCTCTTTAATATGCTTGGCGAGAATGACTTGAGCATGTTGTTTGGCAGCTTCCGAAATTTCTTTCGCATATCCACCATCGGCAGTCGTATCCTCATCCAAGGTTACATCAATAAATTTTGCACCAAGGCTCTGCACTTCTTCGCGCACCGCAGGACGAATATCATAGGCTTCCACCTGTGCGCCAAGACGACGCGCTGTAGCGATCGCCTGAAGCCCGGCCACACCTGCACCCAATACCACTACTTTCGCAGGCGGGATTGTACCTGCTGCGGTAGTAAGCATGGGGAGATATTTTGGCAAAGCTGCGGCTGCGATCAGTACGGCTTTATAACCAGCGATCGAGGCTTGCGAGGAGAGAGCATCCATACTTTGCGCCCGACTGCTGCGGGGGATCATCTCCATGCTCATGGCTGTTACCCCCTGATGCGCGAGGCGGCGGATCAGTTCAGGTCTACCCAAAGGATTTAGAAAACCAATCGTGATTTGCCCTGATTTGAACATGCTCACTTCTTCTTCGCGAGGTGCACCCACTTTGAGCAAAATATCTGATTCATTAATCAGAGCACTCTTGTCAAAAATAATCTTGGCTCCGACTTCTTCATAAGCAGCGTCCGCAAAAAAAGATGATTCGCCAGCATGACTCTCGATCAAGACTTCCAAACCATTTTTGACCAAGCGACTCACCACTTCAGGAATTAGAGCGACTCTACGTTCTCCAAATTCTATTTCTTTGATTACGCCTATCTTCATTCATGCACCTTATTCAATTATCTTCACTTACCGAAATTTGCGATCGGGCAACCCAGATACAGCGCTTTGCGCTTAAATCCGAACCAATAAAATCTTTAGAAGTATTGGTTTGCAATACTTCTAAAGATTTTATTAGTAACTCGGCAAAATTAGAAAACCATAGTCCAATCGTGTACC
>JANNDZ010000602.1:0-1812 GCA_031378395.1 Pseudanabaena sp. OTE_75_metabat_487_sub | reverse complement strand
TGAGCGTTCATTTGCTCCCGTCACTGCGCTGCCACAGCGAACAAAACAACAAGCGCTAACCGCCACCCCAGACCATCGTGATAAGCAATCTGTCTCTACGCGGCCTGATGCTCCAGAACAGCGCAAAGGGAGTTTACCCTTAATAATCCCTGTTCTATCCGCTAAAGACCCTCCAGCGGACGCGAAAATGGCAAAGACATCCAATTCGAGAGAGGAGGGGAGGAAGTCTTTTAAAGAACAGTTAGTTGCTCAAGAAACTGAACAACCAAAACATCAACGCTAGAGAAATTATTATGTTTGAGTCCTGCTTTGTTTTAATCGCATGCAGCAGCATTAGCAGCATCGCAGCCGAATTCGAGTCCCCTTGGATCAACAGGAGTGATGACCTCAGGTGAAGAAGTAGGCATTAATCCAGCCATTGCTAAAAGCATAAAAACGACTTTAATAAAAATAAGCACTAGAAACCCGCATCCAAAGAGAAAGGTTTTATCGTTTGGCTTAATGTGTGCTGGGATGCTGTGAATGACCCAAAATAAGGAAGTTCCCATTTTGACATCCTGAGGAATTCCTAGTGCTAATTTTCCAATTCTCCAGACGAATTGCACGACCACAAGGTTAATAAGGAAATTAGCTAGCTTTACATAAAATGTTGGACTTACAAGAGATGGCCATTGACCACTGGTGTTTTCATACTTTTTAATTGCCTTAGTTTTTTCGTCTGAATTTTGTTTATTAAATTGAAGAAAGATTGCCCCAATTGTAGCAATAATACCGACAATAAAGGCAACAAAAGTCCAAGGTATGACACCAATTATTGAAATAGCAGGGTAAACATACGGCTTTACAACAACAAAAGTAAGATTGCTGTAGTACTTTATTTTATCTAAAAATGTCTGCTCTTTCGATTGCTCCTGCTGAGAATTTTCTCGTAAGTCTTTCATTGTTTTTTACGTATTTAGAACTTAAATATATTCCTATAAAGTCTCGCTAATATCACCCTCAGATAGAAGATCAATTGAGGGTAAAAGCGTTGCTTCACCAAGTCGAACCCAGTCTTCAAAAGGTAAAACGCCAATATCTTTTCCTTCAAATGCCTCTAGGAATTTATTTATTCCTAGACGGTCGATATCTTCCTGATCCCACAATCTAATTTCTTCTGCTTCGTTATCTGCTTCGATGAAGTCTGGAATATGCTGTGAGGCAGGTAACATATTTTGGCTTAAGTAAGATGATGTAATTTCACTTTTGAAAATGTGATGATCGCAATCGTAAAAACCCAAAACACCCGTATTAGACCTTATGTCTGGTTTTGGTGCATTTTGGATTGCCTCTGGATCGAATGCGGGTTTTTGCTCGTGTTGTTCTGTCCACGATTCACTACGGGTGGTGCTACCGCCTA
Source organism: Pseudanabaena sp. OTE_75_metabat_487_sub (assembly GCA_031378395.1). Taxonomy (GTDB): domain Bacteria; phylum Cyanobacteriota; class Cyanobacteriia; order Pseudanabaenales; family Pseudanabaenaceae; genus Pseudanabaena. The sequence continues at coordinate 413 of JANNDZ010000602.1, read as the reverse complement.
CAACAGGCGCACGGTGATCAGATGTTCTGCTCGTACCGACAGTTTTATTGCGCCGTAGAATTCGCATGTTGCCTAATTGACTGGATGCCCATTCCGCTGTTTTTCTATCTTTAGAACGAAGGTAGGCAGCTTTATCACATTGGGCTATCAAGCTGTTAGCTAATTTTTCGCCATAAATATGCTCTAGATCTGTAATAGCTTGAAAGGCAATACACAGACTTGCACCATATTTACGACCCTCGCGAGCCACTTCTTCAATTTTTTCAAGTTTACCAAGAGAGGGAAGCTCATCAAGAATGATGTGCGTGTAGCCGTTACTCCTGTTTTCAGGATTCGTTAGTATTTGTGCTGCTCTTGTAAAGATTAGTTGGTTATAGGGTTGTAGGGTTTTTCCGCCTTCACGGTCGCTTCAT
>JANNDZ010000600.1:0-2851 GCA_031378395.1 Pseudanabaena sp. OTE_75_metabat_487_sub | reverse complement strand
CCGCAAAATAGGATACAAACGAATTGCTCCCTTTAATAATTCTGATTCTTGCTGGAAAATAGCTTGACTAATTTGACTACTGCGTTCCACTGCCATCGAACCCGCAGGAACCCATTCCTTACCCTTGATACGGATAAAAATGTTGAACTCAGGCAAACCCTTACCCTTCATCTCATCATATTTACTAGCAGCAACCTCACGCTTGTTTGGCGCTTTCTTCTTCTTCTTGGGCTGTCCCGAAACCTGACCAAACCCAGATGCCTTAGTTTCAGACATTTTTTTACCTTCTAGATTTCTAAAATAAGTTTTTTATAAATATGTAAATTAAGTTGAGTTACTTAGATTTCTACATTTAACAAAAGTTTACTTTAGTCCATGTCTCAAAAACAATCTGTCTTTAGAAGCGCGATCGCACTCTCTCACAAGCAACCTAGATTAGTAGTCATAAAAAAGCCGCCTAGAGGCGGCTTTTTTATTTACCCTTCTTTGAGTTGACTGGATGGCGAATCTAGGTCGAAAAGTACTTGTAACATTTGCATCGCACGGCGGCGCGTCTCAATGTCTTGTTGAGCACGTAACTGCACCATCGGATCATGCAAGATCTTGTTAATGATGCCACGAGTCATACTCTCGATGACATCTTGATGCTTGTCAGCGAAGTCATTACCGAGACGAGATAGAGCTTTTTCCATTTCTTGCTCGCGGATGATTTCTAGCTTTTGACGGAGCTTGCTGATCGTGGGTACAGTCTCTAGCGATCGCCACCACATATCGAACTCAGCAACGCAACCTTCTAGCAAAATCTCAGCTTGCATCGCCATTTGACGACGGCTTTCTTGATTGCCTGCTACTACTGCTTGTAGATCATCGACGTTGAAAGCTCTAATATTTGGTAGTTCTTTAACATCAGAACTGATATTGCGGGGTACAGAAATATCAATCAGGGTCAAACCATTGTGATTTTGGGCGATCGCTTCGAGATTTTGACGGCTCAGAATCACTTCAGTCGAAGCTGTGCTGGTAAATACAAGATCGGAAATTGCCACACAATCTAACATTTGATCCAATGGACGGATATCAAACTCCGCATTGCTACTCTCAAATTCCTTGAGCATGGCAGCAGCGCGATCGCGCGATCGATTGACGATCGCAATTTTTTGGGCCCCTTTAGAAATCAGATGCTTCACCAACAGGCGAGACATTTTGCCAGCACCGATGATTGTCGTGTGCTTATCGGATAAATTTTGCAATTTAATTTGGGCAAGCTCGACTGCTGCCGAACTGATCGACACTGCACCTGTTCCAATTTCGGTTTCAGTACGAACGCGCTTACCCGCAGACAAAGACTGTTTAAAAAGTTGGTTGAGAATCCGACCTGCGCCATTATGTTGCTGGGCGAGGCGATGGGTATTTTTGACCTGCGCGAGAATTTGTCCCTCGCCAAGCACCAGACTATCTAAACCCGAAGCAACTCGCATCAGGTGAGTTACGGCATCTTGACGGAGCAGAATAAACAGATAGCGACGTAGATACTGTAGAGGTAGTTGGCTAAACTCTGAAAGAAACTGCATGATTTCGCGAATACCACTTTCGGCTTCGCTAGTAACTACATATAACTCTAAGCGGTTACAGGTGCTTAAGATTGCAGCTTCTTCAATACTCGGATAGCTCATTAGTTGAGCGATCGCAGCTTCCATGCGATCTTCGGGAATGCTCAACTTTTCCCGTACTTCCACAGTCGCCGTTTTATGACTCAAGCCAACAACTGCAATATTCATATCGTAAATGCGTTTCTTATTTAGGACTAGAAAAAATTATCTTATTGGATGAGCTTATCAGGAGATAGCTACCAGTGTAGTAGGTACTTATTACTCCTTAACGTTCTGTAATATAGCTAATGCCATTCTTTAAAGCCGAAAAGGTGAGAGTTAGCGCAAAGCACTGCCTCTCACCTTTTCGGTTAATATTTTCAGAGCCTACGGCGCTTGTAGTTCTAAATAATTAGCGCAAATTAATCGTTTTAGGTTTGTCGCTTGTCAAGTGAATGGTGTCAACGAAACGAGCAGTCTTCGATTGAGTTGAGATAACCAAAGACTGAGTACGGCAACCACCAGCAAAGAAGCGGACACCTTCCATCAAAGTCCCAGGGGTGATGCCACAACCAGCAAACAAGACATCTTTGCCACAAGCTAATTCGTTTGCATCATAGACTTTATCGCCATCAGTGATACCCATTTCCTTGAGACGCGCCAAGTTGCCTTCACGAGTCCACTTAGCACTTTCAGGAGTATTAACTTCGGCTGGGTCATACACCAGACGACCTTGGAAATGTCCACCCAAGCAACGCATCGCAGCTGCGGAAATCACACCTTCAGGAGCAGCACCGATACCCATAAGAGCATGGATGTTTGTCCCTGCAAATCCACAACAAATTGCAGCGGATACGTCACCATCACTGATTAGACGTACACGAGCGCCAGCAGCACGGATTTCCGCGATCAAGCCTTTGTGACGAGGACGATCCATAACGACAACGACCAATTCTTCGATCGCACGATCTAAACAGTCAGAAAGAATTTGTAGATTTTTGGTAGGTGTGTTGCGGATATCGACATGCCCTTTTGCTGCTGGTGGTGCAGCTAGTTTATCAATATAAAAGTCTGGCGCTTGGAACAATCCTCCACGCTCAGAGATGGCAAGAACTGCCATTGAGCCATTTTGACCGTAAGCAACGAGGTTTGTCCCTTCGCAAGGATCAACAGCGATATCGATTTCTTGTAATTCTTCGATTGTGCAGAATTCGGCAGCGTTGGCCTGTGTGCAGATACCAACTTCTTCGCCGATATATAGC
>JANNDZ010000590.1:0-6960 GCA_031378395.1 Pseudanabaena sp. OTE_75_metabat_487_sub | reverse complement strand
GGTACACGTTTGGAGATTTTATATTTAATTTTGCCTAGCGACTTTATGGTTCTTTCGATCATAAATTACTGTAAGTAGAGACAATTCATGAATTGTCTCTACTTACAGCAATTTATTTAGGATTGCTATATGTGTTAGGTTCATTGTAAGAACCTAAATGTGCCCTTTTGACTACTTCTTCAGATAATCTTTAACTGTCTTAACGAAAGTACTGTAGAAATATTTACTTTCAATAACTTTTGCAAACAAGTCTAATGATCACGACCTACACACAACGAAAAAAAGCCAAAGCTTGGCTAAAGAACTATCGTGGTAAACGTCCAGTATTTGCCTGTGTGTTGGGGTTCACTGAAACAGGACTCATTCCTAATATCTCAGCCGCAGGGGCAACTCCTGAAGACCGTAAATATACTGCGATCGCTGATGCCGAATTCCTTGCCACAGGAGTTAACACAGCTTTCCCTTTGCCGCCCTTAGTCTCAGGAGCATCACCAGTCCTAATTTCCCGTGCTGTTGTCGCTGCCCAAGAATTGCCGCTGTTTATTTTTGATGCAGGTTTAGAGATCGCGCCGACTATTCAAGCGATCCCCCTCTCTGGATTACCTGCACAATGTCTAAGCACAGGTAAAGCTTTGCCGATTGAAACAGTGCTGCAATTATTTGTCCAAGGTTTAGTGTGGGGAGAAAAACTAGCTCAATCAGGTGCTTATGTAATCCTGAGTGAATGTGTTGTCGGTGGTACAACCACAGCCTTAGCCGTGCTGACTGCATTAGGAATTGCTGCCAAAGATAAAGTGAATAGCTCTCATTCCACTTGTAACCATGCTCAAAAGTGGGAAATCGTGCAAGCGGGATTACAGCATCTAGAGCAACCAGCCACTCCATTTGAAATAGTGGCGGCAGTGGGCGATCCCATGCAAATTGCGGTGGCTGGAATGGCGATCGCCGCCAGTCGTCATGCAGGAGTATTACTCGCAGGAGGGACTCAAATGTTAGCGGTTTATGCTCTCGCCAGAGCGATCGCTGCCCATCAAAATCTTGTATGGAATCCTGATGCGATTATTGCAGGCACAACCCGATGGGTTGCCGAAGATCCCACAGGTAAGACTGTTGAGTTAGCCCTAGCTGTACAAGATGTGCCTTTACTAGCCACACAGCTAAGTTTTTCCAAATCTAAGTTTGCACAGTTGCGAGCCTATGAACAAGGTTTTGTTAAAGAAGGTGTTGGCGCTGGTGGAGCAGCGATCGCTGCGCATTTATATCAAAATTGGACGCAAGAGAAATTGTTGAATGCGATCGAAGCCCAGTTATAACTGAGGTTCGATCCCCGCAGCACGTAACTGCGCCATCAATTTTTCATTTTTATGTCTTTCCTGTTCGGCAATTAATCGTTCCTGTTGAGCAATAGACCTTTCTTGTTGAGAGTTTTCCCAGCCTGTTAACAGCAGATTGCCGCTAGCATCCCACCAGCGCAGCCAAGGCAGTTCCGAATTTAGGTAAACTCCCTGCCAAATACCAAGCTCCACGCCTAACTCTTCAATGGGGAAATGCCCTCTTTCATTTGCTGCCACTAATTCAAAATGATTTGTGACATGGCGATATAACTCGATACTTGATTTCTGAACCTCATAAATGCCATAAAAAGCAGGACGAATCACCTGCTCATAGATAAAAAATTTACCCGTCCAAGACGTGCGATCGCGCTCTTCTTTACCAGTACCAGACGCAAATTCCAAAATGATAAGAGGCGCAATAAATTCTTGCCAAAGAACGTAGGAGCGGCGTGGCTGACCGTTCAGATTGGGCGGAACATTCGGCACATAGAACCAATCAGGAGCTTCTGCACCTTTCTCTGGTGGTTCAGTCATGCGCCAATAGATGCCCGAATCTTGCCCGATCGCATATTGTCCATCGGGATGATATTTTTCCAAAATTGGCTCAATCGAATCTGTGAGCAAGATACTTTGCGGATGCTCTTGAAAATTTTTCACAAAAGTACCATCAGATTCGGGAAGTTGCGTATGGTCTGGAAGTGTAACAGGATCGGTTGATGGATCTAATGTGAAAGTCATGTTTGTCCCTTCGCACAAATTTACGCATTTAGTCTGCACAATCTAAATTATTTTAACTTAATTATCAAAAACCAAAAATTGGTTGATATCGTTTTGTCCTGAATAAATCGCGCTGAGTTGACGGAGGTTAAGCTACTGGCTCTGTGAGCAAAAAGGCGTCGCTTGGTATTGCTGACGAATAGATCTTAAAGCCCAAAAGACTAGAGGCGTTGCTTCGCAAGGCCTCTAGTCTTTTGGGCTTTGCTTTGTCCTCCTAATACAAGTGGCGACATCTACAGCACAGAACCATAGATTTTCATTAGTTGGTGATAGTTCGTAGAACGGGTGTAGAGTTCTTGGTATGTTTGATATGCATTCTTACCAAGAGTTTGCATAGCTTCGGGATTTATGCCACACCAGTGCAATTTTTCTGTCCATGCATTAATGCGATCGCAGGGAATGAGAAATCCATTATATTCTGAGGTAATTAGTTCCGATAAAGCGCCCAAATCAGAGGCAATTACAGGTTTGTTGCAAGCAAAAGCCTCAACTACCACGCGCCCAAAGGTTTCATAACATTGAGAAGGTAAAACGATCGCAGTAGCAGATTGCATAGCACTTGTCACTAGTTGTGGTGTCAAATATCCCAAGAAATGTACATTTGTTAATTTCGCTTCATTAACAAATCGCTGCAAATTTGATTTTTCTGAACCATCCCCGATAATCCTTAATTGCCAATTTTTCTTGTTTAAGGCAGTCCATGCTTTTAGTAGTGTAATTATGCCTTTCTCAGCAGATAATCGTCCCACAAATAAGAAGTTAGGGTTTTCAGGCTGCACAGGCGATAAAGATTCAACATCCACGAGAGTAACCACGTTAGGATTCACATAAAGGCGATCTCCTCTAATTCCAATCTCTCTTAGCTTTTGGGCTGCAAAATGACTGGGAGTAATGAATGCATCCACATCTTGCTCCCAAGTACGCCGCCACCTGTTAAATGTCACCATTGCCCAGACGGCTAAAGATGCGATAGAAGAATCGCGATAACAGCCATAACCAACACCGCGCCAAGGATTGCGACCCACACAAGCTTCACAAATTTTGCCTTCTCTAAATAAGTACCCATTCAGGCAACCTAACCGAAAGTTATGGAGATGTTGCACAGTTGGGATTTTTAACGATCGTGCAGCAGCATGAATGGAAGGAGAGAACAATGGAAAAAAATTCTGGACATGGACAAGATCGGGTTTTAGCTCTTGAAGTTGCGATCGCATCTCGCGATAAACCTTAAAGTTCCAAGCGGTTTCTGCAAACAGTTTGAGTTTATCGAACCTAGAATAAGTTTTGATGATGTCATTGTGTACTTCAATTAAGGTGACTTGATGACCATATTCACGCAACATTTCCACATCCGCTTTGGTCGCAGCATCTTCGCCTCCAGCATATTGATAGCGATTATGAAACATCACAACATGCAGTGGTTTAGACATAAAAGCGAATTAACCAAGAAAACATTTTAACTATGAATAGCGGCAGTCCAATCAAAATACCATATTTATAAGTATGGTAATGAAACTGAGTAGGTAAATGATAAGGTGATTTATAATCCCAGAATATTGATTTTAAGGTGTGCGATTTTGCTTTCTGAATGTAATTTGCAAAATTATGAATAGCATCTTTTTCCTCAACCAAATTTACCTTTGCAGAGCCTAAAATATAGGCTTTAAAACCTGCTCTGGTAGCTCTTAACATATACATACCATCGCCAGCGTATTGTCGAAATTTATCAGCATCTGGAGCACCAATTTTTTTAAATACATTCGCTGACATAACGACACAATAGCCACTTAAACCATCCACATCCATAACTTCATTTTCTAATGCTTTAACTCTTATTTTTCCTTTAAATCCTGTTTCCACTAATAGCCCTGATTCAGCCTCATAACAAGCTGCACCAACAATTGAATTAGGATGTTTTTGTAGGAAATCCACTAATAGCTCTAGAGTATTTAACTCAGTAAGACAATCATCATTTAACCAAACAAAATGCGTTGCTCCCTGTTGATAAGCATATTTCATTCCTAATGCGATCGCTCCCGTCCACCATAAATTACCATCGCCTTGTAAGACAGTAACTTCTGGATAGTTGGCTTTGACCTCTTCGGTTGTGCGATCGCTAGAGCCATCATCAACAACAATCACATGATATTTCTGCAAATCATCATTAGCTTTTAAATTCTCTAGACAAGCTAAAGTAAGCACCTTGCGATTATGAACAGGAATAATAATATAGATGGGTTGCATGATTAAACTACGTGATGAACTATTTCCAAAAAGCGTCTTCCATAGGCTTTAACTCGTTCTTGGTTGTCTTGTCGAGCCAAAGATTCTAATCGGGGATTTACACATGTTTCTAAATTTGATAATGCTTTAGCGATTAATTCAGCAAGTTCTTCAGGATTACTGCGCTCAAAGAAATAAGAATTAGGAGGTTTTTGCTCAAGATGCACAGGAAAATCAGAGGCAATTACTGACTTACCTAAGCTCCGAGCATCCTCGATCACTGAACTCCATCCTTCAAACAAAGAAGGTTGAATTACGGCTAAACATCTTCGCATCAATTGAATTTGATCGCTACGAGGAATAGATCCTAAAATAATAAATTGCTGTTTTATTTCTGACCTTTCAACCTTAGCTAATAATTGATTGAAATAATCAGGATTTCGATAATCAGATAGAGTGCCAGTACATACGATTGTTGGATAAATATGGCGTTGTTTAAGAATCGCTATGGCTTCGATAATTACACCATGATCTTTATGCTTCCAAAACTGATTACTAACTAGGAAAAAACGATCTGGTAGTTGATATTTAGCTTGTGTAGTTTGGGGATCTAGTTTATACCATTGAGGATCAATAAAACTAGCAAAATGCATCACCATTGTGCGATCGCGTGCCTGAGGATAGCGATCGCAAAAATCATTGCCAGCCATCTCACTACTAACCACAATTACAGGAGCATTATCCGCCATCCTTTTTAGCTCGGCATTTCGAGCATTCAGTTGCTTTTGTGAAAATAAATGCGGTAAGTGACAATGCTGAAGATCGGCGACCCATGCTCCCCATTTATAAGCCGATCTAGCACCTAATAAATCTGGATATACAAAGTCACAAGATCGTGGATTTAGTATCTTTAATGGGACAAAGTTCGCATATTCTGCTAAGAGTTTGCAGGCTTTTAAATACACATATTCTGAAACTGTACCTGCATAAACTTGAGATATTAAATCTTTTACGGGTTCAGCTAACCGCTCATTTCTTTTGAACAACGCCAAACTTAAGTGGATATGTTCAGTCTCTTGAGTTGGTAATTGTGCGATCGCCCGAATCAAATTTTGAATATATAAAATCCCACCTAACCAAGTCGGGTCATGCACCATATTCAAACAAATATGTAATTTATCTTGCGATTTATTCAGTGATTTATTTACCATCCGATAATTTCTCCACGACACCATTGCATAAAAGAATCTAAACCCTTTTCTAAATCAACCTTTGGCTCAAATCCAAGCTGTTTAATTTTGGTAATATCCGCCTGCCAATTACAAGGAATTCCTGATGGCAGATTTCCATTAAATTCAATCTCTATTTTAGGATTTAGTTTCGCGACAATCAATCTTACTAAATCTTCAATTTTAGTTTCCACACCAGTCGAAAGATTGAAAATATTTGCTTGCCCAATACTATGTTCCGCTAAAACTAACATCGCCGTAGCCACATCGATACCATGAATAAAATCTCGGCTTTCCTGTCCCGTTCCATATAGTTTAATCTTATTTTGAGTCAAGACTTTTTGGCAAATGTCCCAAACCACCTGTCGTCGTAAACCTGCGCCATATGACGAAAAAATCCGTGCGATCGTCGTTGGCAATTGATAAACTCGAAAAAACTCTAGACAAAGTTGTTCGCCCATCAATTTATGAAATCCATAGGGAGATATGGGCTCAGTGACCTGTGATTCAGGAATGGGAATGGTGATGGGATTTCCATAAACAGCCGCACTAGAGAGATAAATAAGATGGCAGTTAGGCGCATATTGTCGCAGCGTATCTAAAAGATGAAATGTCATCGCCACACTAGCCTGAAAGTCGGAAGCAGGATCGCTGACCGAAAGCTCTACAGAAGCCCTACCTGCACAGTGAATACAAACCTCTGGCTGTAATTGCTGGGCGATCGCTGCTAAATCTGGTGAAGGCAAAACAAGTTGATAATAACGGGCTAGATCTTGCCGAGGTGCATTTTCAGGCGGGCGAGTGCCAATCCCTGCGACCAAGTATCCTGCTTGACTAAACTGTCTAGCAATATACCTGCCAAGAAATCCTGTAACACCTGTAATTAAAACTGTTTTCACAAATCCTTCACTTGGATTAATGCACCTATCTCTAGATCATATAAAGGCATTTCTGAAATTTGTGTTAATCGAGCATCAAAATCCAGATAGGATAAATTTCCACTTATGTCACGTGATTCTCTAAATTGTGTTTTTTTATAAGCTGTTTCAGGTGAACAAATAGAATGATTGCCGACTATATCTTTTCTAAGGAAAAATAGGTTATTCCCAGCACTATTAGAGCCAAGTAGTACATAACCTTTGGTTGCTGCTATATGGCTTATATATCAATTAAGGGATTATTATACTATGAGACACGGCGACATTTCAAGCAGCAAGGACACCGTGGGGGTGGCGGTGGTCAACTACAGGATGCCACGCCTTCATACTCGCGAAGAAGTGTTGGAAAACGCCACCAAGATCGCGGACATGATCAAAGGCATGAAAATCGGGCTACCAGGCATGGATCTCGTCATCTTTCCCGAGTACAGTACTATGGGCATCATGTATGACCGTGAT
>JANNDZ010000587.1:0-4891 GCA_031378395.1 Pseudanabaena sp. OTE_75_metabat_487_sub | reverse complement strand
ATAAATAAAATCAAATCAGCTTGCCTAGCTGCTTCCAGAGCAATTTCTCCTCTGATTTCACCACCAACCTCATCAATTCCCTGTGTATCAATTAATCGCAGTTGAATTTTCTTTCTCCCCTCTCCCTCTGGGAGAGGGGCGAAAGAAAATTCAACTGCGATTAATTGATACACAGGGAATTGATGAGGTTGGTGGTGAAATCAGAGGAGAAATTGCTCTGGAAGCAGCTAGGCAAGCTGATTTGATTTTATTTATCATTTCTGGAGATATGACGCGGTTAGAACAAGAATCGATCGCTAATCTACAAAAATCATATAAGCCAATTTTGTTGATTTTTAATAAAACGGATCTCTATCCTAAATGCGATCGCCATGCCATTCATCAAGCCTTACAGAATATAGAAATGCAGAAGCTGATCTCACCACAAGAAATTGTCTTGACATCAGCAGAGCCGAAGCCTTTTAAGGTAAGGCTCCAATATAATGATGGGCGCGATAGTCAAGAAGTTTGGGAACAGCTGCAGCCTGATATCCAATCTTTAAAAGAGCGAATTCTAGATTTGCTGAATAATGAAGGGAAGGAACTTTTAGCCGTGAATGTGTTGCGATCGCTGTTAGAAACTCAAAATGCAGTGACGGAAAGACATATCCAAAGTTTACAAGCATCAACTGCGATCACAGCTTTGGTATTTATCGCTGAGGCAATCGGGATGTTGATATCGCCTTCGCGCTGGATGGATGGCTTGATTAGTGGTATTTTTACTGGTCTATTCGTGGTTTGGGCGATCGGTAAATATCCGAGTCAGAAGAAGTATTTATGGTTAATGGTGATTTTGGCGATCGCTGTTTTTGCTGGAGGGGTAGGACTCAATAACGAAGTTGCTCACTATATTCAAATTGTTGGGGCAGGCTTAAGTTTATTGTTGCTATTTAAGAGCCTCATTGCTGATATCGATCAGAGTCAAGCTTCTGGCAAGCTTGGTGCAAAAACGCTAATCACCGAAATTATTCGAGATGTGCCCGAAGGTTCGGTATTAAAAAGATTTCAGAACATTTAGAGAGTATTTGAGAAATCAATACACTCTAAATGTTCAGCTAAAGTCAATGTTCTCGCCCCCTCAATCCCCCATCTGGGGGACTTTGAAAGACTGTTCTTTTCTTGTTCCCCCTAGAGTTGGGGTTAGGGGGCGAATAAATATTGACTTGACTGGGTTTTATGACTTGAGTGTACGCGGCAGCCTTTACAAGGGTGGGGGATCTAAATCAATTCGTAAATGGGTTCTAATTGATGATTAAATTCACCAAAGTCCTCACTGCGAAACCAGTACCACCAGCATTGTTATAGCCAGACTCACGCTCAGTCCAGACTGGCCCCGCCACATCTAGATGCGCCCAAGCCGTAGTTTTTTCCACAAATTGCTTCAAGAATAAAGCACCTGTAATCGCACCACCAGCACGCGAACCTGTATTTTTGAAATCGGCAACCACAGACTTCAATTGATCGAAATATGGATCTTCAAGGGGCATCCGCCAGAATTTTTCACCAGCATTTTTAGCGGCTAAGGCGATCGCATCAGCAAAGTCGTCATCAATCGACCACATCCCCGCAATATCTTCACCTAGAGCCACCACACAAGCACCCGTCAGCGTCGCCAGATCAACGATCGCATCCACACCCAGTTTATCGGCATATACGAGGGCATCCGCCAAAGTCAAGCGACCTTCAGCATCAGTATTATTCACCTCAATGGTCTTGCCATTAGAAGCAGTCAAGATGTCCCCTGGACGCATGGCACTGCCATTGACCATGTTTTCGCAAGAGGCGACGATGAAATGCACTTCGATGTCTGTGGGTCGGAGCTTAGCGATCGCCTTAGCTGCACCTAGCGCCGCCGCCGATCCGCCCATATCAGTTTTCATCAGTTCGATGCTGCTGCCCACACCAGTTTTCAGATTCAAACCACCAGAGTCAAAGGTTAAGCCTTTGCCGACGATCGCTAATTTGCGCTTCGGCGTACCGTTGCTGTAGGTGAGATGGATGAATTTGGGCGGAATATCCGAAGCCCTTGCCACACCAAGGAATGCGCCCATGTTTAGAGCCTCGCATTCGGCTTGTTCGAGAATCTTGGCTGTGAAATAATCTGATTCATTAGCGATCGCCAACGCAGTTTCAGCAAGCGTAATCGGCGTAACGATATTGGCAGGCGCAGATACTAACTCTCTCGCCAAAATTACACCATCGATGATCTGCTGAGCCTTCGCGATCGCAGGAGTTGCCAATTCAGGATCAGTTTCTAAGATCTCAACTTGTTCTAGGAACTGAGGATTAGCATTTTTGGATTTAAAACGCTTGTCTTGATGGGCTGCGAGTAATACGCCCTCTGCGATCGCTTGAGTCGTCAAACTCACATCTTGGTTGTAGTCGGGAAAAGCCAGAGCCAGCTTTTTTACCTTCTCCTTATTTGCCCATTTCACGGCAGTTGCGGCGGCTTTGCGCCAGACATCAGCATTAGCTTTAGCGGGATCGCCCATGCCAATCAAAATCACCTTACGGATCGCATAGTCAATACCCACTCGCCCACTGACCGATACGCCAATTTCCCCCGTAAATTCTGACTCAGTAATTAAATCAGTCAAAGTACAAGCTAAAATCTGAATATCTAAGTTTTTCAGTGATTCAGATAGTTGTAGAGTTTGCTTAGCTGAATTGTCTGATTGCTCATTGCTAGATTTTGGACTAGCAAAAACAGCGATCGCAAGGGCATCACCATGCCAAGCCTGCGGAGCAGTTACTGATGAGAGAATGTTCATTTTTGATACAGTCTGTAAATTTTGTCGCGACGTTACACTTTAATATTAACGCCAGTTCGACGATGGCGAAAAAGGTGGCGTAGGGGCAGGTTTTGTAATGAATCTATCTCTAAACTATTGACTTGTCGCTAAACCTGCCCCTACAGAGATTTTGCTTTATAGGAAATCATGGCGAAGCACCCTACCAAATTTCTAGGTTTGTACTACAATCTGTAAGGCAAAACATACAGCGCTTCCTCTTCATTTTGACCCGATAGCATGATGATTGTCACATGTGAGCTATCCGAAGATGACCACAGTAAGGTATGTTAGCTGCTATTTTAATGACGATGAGAGACGGACTGAATTATGCGAATTTACTCCAGTTGGTTGACGCTTGGTGCGAGTTTATCGCTTCTGATTCCAGCTTGGACAGCCAATGCTCAAGAATTTACCATGCCTCTAAAACCTTATACAAAGGTTGTCCTAGAGCCTGACAGTATGGTCAAAGTTAATTCATCAACTAATGAATTAACTACCCCAAAAAAGGTGGAAATCCTTAAACCCAAGCCTCAGTTGGTAAGTAATCAGCAACCTATTCTCCAAGACATTCAGGTAGTGATTGCGGCTTTACCGAAAGCCGATATTGCAGAATCATCTAAATTACCTGCCTTAGAGACTACTATTATTCCAGATAGCCAGCGATCGCAACCTGTAAAAGTCAGTTCTTCTACTGAGCCTACCAGAGTAATTCCTAGCGCCGCTGCCTCTACCTCTGGTCAACTTGATCCCGCACAGACGCTAGTTGTGCCAACGACACCTAGCCAAGTTAGATTAGATATCACTAAGCCAGTCACTCTAGCCGAAATTCTTGAACTAGTTGAAAGAACTAACTCAGATGCAATTCGCGCCAGAATTGCGATTGATCGTGCTCGTGCTGTATTGCAAGAATCCGAAGCAGGGCGATCGCCTACTGTTACGGGAACGGTACAGTACAATTACACTGACTCGGCACAAATACGCTTAAATAGCATAAATAACAACACCCCATTAGGCAAAACAACTAGCAATCCGCTAAATGCCACGATCGGAGTCGATTACAACATCTTTGACTCAGGATCTAAGGAGGCTGCGGTTCGGATCGCCGAAAACAACCTCCGCATCGCTGAAGCCGATCTCAGTCGGATCAGACAAAATATTCGCTTGGGTATTGTCACCGCCTATTACAACTTACAGAATACTGATGAAACAATTCGTATTCAGCGCAAAGCTGTTGAAAATTCAGAAAGAAGCTTAAAAGATACCAAGGCTAGAGAAAGAGCAGGTGTTGGCACAAAGTTTGATGTGTTGCAATCTGAAGTTCAGCTTGCTAATTCTAAGCAAGATTTGCTCAATGCAGAGGCAGCGCAATTGGTGGCAAGACGTGAGTTATCTCGACAGCTAAATTATCCTTCCATCGTCGAAATCACGGCTGCGGATAAAATCGCACCAGTGACTGAATGGAAATTACCAGTCGAAGAAACCATTTTATTAGCTGTACGCAATCGCGCCGAGCTAGATATTCGCAAATTAGAGCGTGAAGTTGCTCGCGATCGCGCTAATAATTCTCTAGCGAAAATAGGTCCTCAAATTAATTTGTTTGGGAACTTTAATACTGCTTCTGAATTTACCAGTGGCGGCGGTATCGGCGTTGGTTATCAAGTTGGGGCAACTCTAAATTGGAATCTCTTTGATGGCGGTAAAGCTGACGCGCAAGTAAATCAATTTAAAGCCGATCAAGCGATCGCGGAAGCTCGCTTTGAGCAAGATGCACGTCAAGCCCGTTTTGACGTAGAAGAGTCATATATCAATCAGCGATCGCGCCTTAAGCAAATTGACACTGCTACTAAAGCTGTCCAACAAGCCGAAGAAGCCTTGCGTTTAGCCCGTCTACGTCTTGATGCAGGGGTTGGAACTCAGCTTGAGGTAATTACGGCTGAGGCAGCGCTCACTACTGCTGATGTCAATCGAGTGCAGGCAATCATTGGTTACAACCAGTCCCGCGCTAATCTTGAACGAGCTGTAAGTGGTTTATAAATACCAAAGCCAAAATAGGGAGGGCG
>JANNDZ010000545.1:0-1519 GCA_031378395.1 Pseudanabaena sp. OTE_75_metabat_487_sub | reverse complement strand
GTACTTTCTCCTGTCTGATAAGCCGCGATTACTCGTTCTCTCAAATCTTGTGAGTATGGTTTTCCTTTTTGCATTTTCTCTCCATTTTAACTTGCTCTGTCTCATCTGAAAATCGCTATACATCAAATTCTGGTCACACCCGTTGGCGAGAGCGTAATC
The DNA here is from genome assembly GCA_031378395.1 of Pseudanabaena sp. OTE_75_metabat_487_sub. Classification (GTDB taxonomy): domain Bacteria; phylum Cyanobacteriota; class Cyanobacteriia; order Pseudanabaenales; family Pseudanabaenaceae; genus Pseudanabaena. Next base: position 1,360 of record JANNDZ010000545.1, on the reverse strand, counting down.
ACTCCAATATTACGACTACGGGAAGATCTAAACGCGGCGGCTGAGGCAGTCTCTAAGGATTTGTCCAATCCGAGCTTTTATGCCCTTTCGGCGCAACGCCAAGATGAACTGGGCGATGTGATGGCTAGCTTTAATCAAATGTTCGAGCAGATTCGTCATGAAATGCGCGATCGCAAATTAGCTGAGGCTAGCTTGAAAATTGAGCAAGAAAAATCTGAACGATTGCTATCAAATATTTTGCCTGACGCAATTGTGGCGCAGTTAAAAGAGTCTTCTGATGCGATCGCTGATCGATTTGATGAAGTTACTATTCTTTTTGCTGATATTGTCGATTTCACAGCTCTATCAGCATCAATTCCCCCCAAAGAATTGGTTGTTTTTCTGAACAAAATTTTTAGTGAGTTCGATGTTTTGGCTCAGAAACATGGCTTGGAGAAGATTAAAACTATTGGTGATGCATATATGTTAGCTGGAGGGCTGCCAACGCGCCGCCCCGATCATGCTGAAGCAGTGGCAGCTATGGCTTTGGATATGCTAGAAATAATTAAGCGATTCAATATTGATGGACATAAAAAATTGGAACTGCGAATTGGCATTAATACTGGAGTTGTAGTTGCTGGTGTAATCGGGCTACGGAAGTTTATCTATGATTTGTGGGGAGATGCGGTTAATATTGCTAGTAGAATGGAATCCCATGGGATTCCTGGACAAATCCAAGTTTCAGAAGCTACTTATCAACGACTCATGCACAAATATATTTTAGATGAGCGCGGACTAATTCAGGTGAAAGGGAAAGGTGAAATGAGGACATATTTTCTGCGATCTCAGATCAACCAAATTAATCTTTTCGATCAAAAAAGCTTGCAGTTAGCCAAGGAATCTTAGCTAACATCAGTACTCTAACCCAAGTTGCTACCTATTATTAAGGTGGGCAAGGCTCACCCTACTTAATCCATATTTACACCAAAAATTACTAGATATTTAAATAAAAAATAGCGACATTCTGGAGTCCATAGGCTAGTTTGAAGCAGATTTTCTGCAATTTTTTGTAGGTAGCAACTTGGGTTACGCTAAGTAATATCTCTATGTGCATAAGGAGCAATAATTCTGCTTGGCTACTTAGATTTATATTATGTAATTTTATGACTAGAACTACTACTCATAGCTAGGGGTAAACAATGCTAGAAGTTACTTTATCACAACATTATCAGATTTCTATTCCACAGGAAATTAGAGATTTATTGAATTTGCAAGTGGGACAAAAGTTTTCAGTTGTTCTAAAAAACGATTCAATCACCCTTGTCCCTCAATCTTCTATACAATCATTTCGAGGTGTCTTAAAGGGAGCTAATACCCATAA
>JANNDZ010000537.1:0-2078 GCA_031378395.1 Pseudanabaena sp. OTE_75_metabat_487_sub | reverse complement strand
TTTTGATTACTGTTGAGCAAATTATGGCTGCTTAGATAACGCTCAAAACTAAGCCCTTAAGATACGCGCCTTCTGGATGAAAAATACTCGTAGGATGATCCGCAGGATGAGTTAGATGATGTAAAACTTGAATTGTCCGTCCTGACTCGATCGCTGCCGCTGTCACTGCTCCTGTGAAATTCTCCACATTCACAACCTGAGAACAGGAGAACGTAAATAATAAACCACCGCTTTTTAAATTAGACATTGCCTGTAAATTCAAACGCTTATATGCTTGCATCGCTGCATGTCGCGCCGACAAGCTTTTAGCAAAAGCAGGAGGATCGAGCACGATCGCATCGTAATCCTGATCGCACTGCTTCAGAAAATCAAATACATCGCCTGAGAAAGAAGTATGATTCGCCTGACGATCAGACTCAAAATCTGCGGCAATATTCCGATCTGTCCATTCCATAGCTTTTACAGAGCTATCGATCGAATGCACTTCTCGCGCACCTGCCGCCATTGCGTACACCGAAAATCCGCCCGAATAGCAGAAAGTATTTAAAACCTTTTTACCTGTGGCATATTTCCCAAACAAGCGTCGATTTTCGCGTTGATCCAAGAAAAAACCTGTTTTCTGCCCTCTTTCCCAATCAACAATAAAGCGATGTCCATATTCCAGAACCTCAGCACTATCATTAGATTTTTCGCCGATCAATAAACCATCTTGAGACTGAGTTTGTGATTTGCGTGAAAGCGTCGCCGAGCTTTTGTCATAAACGGCAAGTAAGCGATCGCCATAAATTTCTTTCAGTATTTCTGCAATATCCTGTCGATAGCGATAGGTTCCCAATGAATGACATTGTAAAACCGCCGTATCACCATACACATCAATAATTAATCCTGCTAAACCATCACCTTCAGAATTAATCAATCGATAGCAATTTGTCTCTAGATTATCGATTAATCCTAGTTGCTTTCTTAAAGTAAATGCTTGCTGTAGGCGATCGCGCAACAAACTTTGCATCGACTCCACAGGCTGAAACGAGAGCACCTTAATCGCAATGCTACCCATACCCCACAAGCCGATCGCTAAGAACTTGCCATCTTCGCTATAGGCTTCTACTAAGTCACCATCACTGACTTCACCCTGCATTTTCGCGATCGCGCCCGAAAAAATCCAAGGGTGAAAACGCTGAACCGCATCGACTTTTTTACGATGAATAATCGCACGGGGCAACGATGACATAAGCAGTAACTTTTTAAGGGACAGGTTGCTAAACATAACATAGAAAGGAGTCTGGTGGGCATTGACTACTCTCCCTTCAGTGCATCGATAACAATGTTGGTATTTTCAAAAACACCAACATTGTTATCGATGCGGCAATTCTCATTATGAAACCGATTTTGGATTTTCCAGCGTATACGGCGCTGTAAAATCCAAAATCGTTTTTTTGAAAGTCAGCCGCAAGCTGGCTTCCAAAAAACCGATTTTTTAAATGAGAATTGCTGCCTTGCTAATGACATTTATGCTATTCTCAAGAAGCTATCGTTATTGATAATGCCATGACTTCTGCGGAGCCTACCTATTCACCTGAAGCCCTCAAGGCTGAACTCAACTCAAAGGGTTGTCGCATGACACCGCAGCGTGAGGTGATTTTAAGTACATTCCAAACCCTACCTGAAGGTGAGCATCTCAGTGCTGAGGATCTTTACGAACGGTTAAAAGCGCAAGGTGAAAACATTAGTCTTTCGACGATTTATCGCACTGTGAAGATGATGGCAAGAATGGGGATATTACGTGAATTAGAACTGACAGAAGATCACAAACATTATGAAATTAATCAGCCTAAGCCTCATCATCACCACCATTTAGTCTGTGTCAAAACTAACCGTGTTATTGAATTCAAAAATGATCAGATTCTCACGATCAGTAAAAAAGTTGCTGATAAGTTTGGTTTCTCGGTGCTAGATTGCCAACTCACCATCATTGGGGTAAGTCCTGAAGGACAGCGATCAATCTTTTAAAAATCAAAGATATGCCAAGCGCCTCTAAATAAACAGTTAGGGACTTACACAAAATAATCAATTCCAAT
>JANNDZ010000518.1:0-4894 GCA_031378395.1 Pseudanabaena sp. OTE_75_metabat_487_sub | reverse complement strand
GCTGAAATAGAAAATCAGATTCAAAGAATGACATGTTTAGAGGTTAATGGTAAACAATTAGACCTTGGCAAATGGTTTGTCGATATTTTGTACGTACCAACATTAAAATTGGAATGATTTTTTGTCTGGAAGTCCCTAAAGTTCAGTTACTATTTTTTTATGCTCGATCGCCTCCAAAAAATTCTGTCTAGACATGGGATTGCTTCGCGAAGAGGTTCTGAGCAGATAATTTTGGCAGGGCGAGTTTTTGTAAACGGGAAACCAATTACAGAGTTAGGGGCAAAAGCCGATCCTGAATGCGATCGCATTGAAGTTGACGGCAAGTTACTTCAAACCAATGCACCAAAATTTGTCTATCTATTACTTAATAAGCCTATAGGCGTAATGAGTACCTGTGATGATCCTCAAGGTAGAAAGACAGTTTTGGACATTCTGCCGTCACAGTATCGACATGTTTATCCTGTAGGACGGCTGGACTATAACAGTAGTGGAGCGTTGATCTTGACTAATGATGGAGATTTTGCGAATTATCTAATGCATCCCCGTCACCATGTCCCTAAGACCTATGAAGTTTGGGTTAAAGATATACCTAGCGATCGCATCATTAAACAGTGGCAAGATGGGATTATCCTTGACGGTAAACTTACGCTTCCTGCGACTGTAAATGTTCTGCAAATTGAACGCCATAAATACCAAACTCCACGTACCCAATTGCAGATAGTTTTGTCAGAAGGGCGTAACCGCCAAATTCGGCGGGTTGCCGAGCAGCTAGGTCATCCTGTCTTATCATTACATCGCGTGGCAATCTCGACTATTTCACTTGAAAATCTTAAGGTCGGGGCTTATCGACTACTAATTGATCAAGAAATCGAAACATTGTTTCCCATCTAAAAAGAATTTACATTGCACATCAGTTCAATATGCAGTAAGCAACATAGCCGTTGATATGTAATGTTTGGTGCAGTAATTTACTTTGAAAACTTTTCAGAATGTTATATTACTTTAGGTTAGGTAATATAATTACATCAGATTACTAAAATCGCCAACGACGCTCTAAATAGAACTTGTGGTTGTCCAAGTTCGACTGAAAGCCAACTTGAGTCAATCAGTCCAATCTCTTCCAACATGTCTGTGAGTATTGTGAATATTACAACCTCGAAGCAAGCAGAGAAATTAGCAGAAATCGGAGCGCAATTTAAGCGAATTCGAGAAGATAAAGAATTATCGATTCCTCATCTAACTGCTACTACATTAATTTCTGAGCGCTATTTGCGTGCGATCGAAGATGGTCAAATGGATTCATTGCCTGAGCCTGTGTATGTGCGGGGATTTATCCGAAAGTATGGTGATGCCTTGGGGCTTGGAGATCTTTCGGAAGATTTTCCTCTAAATCCTGTTTTACCTGAACAAAAGTGGGCGGGGAGTGCAGCAGCTGAACTTCGACCTTTACATTTATATGCGCTGTATGTTGTCGTGATTGCGGGGGCGGTTAGTCTGTTAGCAACATTCTTGAACTCACCAGACGCTAATAAAATTAATGACAGTCAAACTAATTTTGGGGATGCAGCTCAGATAAGATCTGCAAAATCTAACAAAGCGATCGAACCTACCGAAATTATGCTGCCAAAAATTGGTGGTCTAGCAGTTTTGCGGCAGACAGGTGCATCAGTCCCTGTCGCAATGGTAAATCCTACGACTGCTACACCTATAGAAGTAAAAAATCAAGCTCTTCCCACCGATATTCTAAATAAACCAAAGTCTCAAACGAATCTGGGGGAAACAAATTCTAATCTAAATAATATGCTCTTGGCTTTGACAAGCAGCAGTCTTCCCTCGACCAATACATCCCTAAATAGTGCAACATTAGCCAATGGTAATTTTGAATTCGTTGGCAATAAGCCCGTTAACGTGGGCATAGTCATGCAAGGTGAATCTTGGATGCGAATTACTGTGGATGGGCAGACTGAGTTTGAGGGTGTACTCAATGAGGGTAAAAAGTTAGCTTGGTCAGGAGACCGCCAGATTTCGATTAGAGCAGGTAATGCTTCGTCGGTGGCTCTTAGCTATAATAATCAACCAATTAAAGTACTTGGTAGGGAAGGCGAAGTGGCGGAAAGGCTATTTGGCAATAACCAAGCCAATAATAGTAATGTTAGAGGCAACGATTCACAGTTACGGGGACTTGTAGAGGTGATGTCTAATAGTAATTCTCGCAACTAGAACTCCCAAAAATAAAGCGCCCACGTAGTGGGCGCTTTATTTTTGTCTTAGTTACTTTCAAGCCCGCTTTTCTTGACTAATTCCTCTGGAGTTAGTTTTGCTAAAAATTCTCGAAATGCTCTTCTTTCCGCTTCATCAGCATCCTGATCTACAGGAATTGAAGCTTCAAGAATTACTTCTTCCATCACCCAGATCGGGCATTTTGCCCGAACTGCGATCGCGATCGCATCACTAGGACGCGCATCTATTTCCTTTTTTATATCACCCTGCGAAACCGTAATTACGGCATAAAAAGTACTGTTTTTGAGCGCATGGACGACAATCCGCTCAACAGTTATCCCCCATGCATCCAAAAAATTAAGCATGAGATCATGGGTCATTGGTCGCTCTAGAGGTCTACCATCTAAAGCCCCAATGATTGCTTTAGCTTCAGTTTCACCGATCCAGATCGGCAAAGCTCTGCGTTCTAAAGTGTCTCGTAGTAGGACGATAGGATTACGACTTACAGCATCAATAGCAATCCCAGCCACATTCATTTCGATCATTGTTGCTAGCCTTCCTCAAGAAATGAGCGAAAGTACCCCTCATCAATCAAAGCTCTTGACGTGATATTGATAATCAAAGACATCAATATCTAACTAGCAAGGGTTTTAGTTATCGAGAGGCTTTTGCACGCTATTATACCACCGTCTTGATCTGGAGTCTGGCTTCTAGTCTTGTTTTTGCTAGTGCTTGGCTTCTACCAGAGATGATCATAATTACTTTTCCCTGCTTTTCTCTTTACAGAAATTTTTGATTAAACGAACCATAATAAATTTTTTGAAAGTGTTGCAAAGCAACACTTTCAAAAAATTTATTTGTTCGGGTCTGAGCACAAAGAGTTGTAGATTTGAGCATTATGGCAATAGCTATCCAAATAACTACCTAAAACATGAAATCAGACTTAAAAAATGTGACTATCATTGGATCTGGTGCATGGGGATCGGCGCTAGCAAATCTAGTCCAAACCAATCGGCATCATCTGCAAATCTGGTCACGCCAAAGTCAAGTATCCCTCGCAGAAATGGTCAGTAATAGTGATGCCATCATTTCCGCAGTCTCTATCAAAGGGGTACGAGCGATCGCGGAACAATTACAAACAGCTAAGTTATTGCCCGAAGCGGTTTTAGTTAGTGCCACTAAGGGTTTAGAGCCAATTACAAGACAAACACCGTCACAAATTTGGCGATCGCTACTCCCCAATCAACCTCTAGTAGTTTTATCTGGGCCAAATCTCTCTAAAGAAATTATGGCAGGTCAACCTGCGGCAACAGTGGTAGCGAGTAACAATGAAAGCGCCGCTCAATTTATTCAACATATTTTTGCATCCAGAAATTTCAGGGTCTATACAAATTCCGATCCCATTGGGGTGGAATTGGGTGGCACGCTCAAAAATGTCATTGCGATCGCCGTTGGTGCTTGCGATGGATTAAATCTGGGTACAAATGCCAAATCAGCCTTGATTACGCGATCGCTGATCGAAATTATTCGGGTCGGGGTTTACTTTGGGGCGCAACCTGAAACTTTTTGGGGCTTATCCGGCTTAGGAGATCTATTAGCAACTTGCAATAGTAATCTCAGTCGCAATTATCAAGTTGGCTATGCGATCGCGCAGGGTAAAAGTCTTGAAGAGGCGATCGCTAATGTGCAGGGCACGGCTGAAGGTGTAAATACGGCTAATGTGTTAATGGAAATTAGCGATCGGGAAAAAATTAGTGTCCCTGTCTCTCGTTATGTTTATCGTTTGCTAAAAGGAGAAATCAATTTGCAGCAAGCAGTTGAGGGACTAATGGAACGAGATCTTAAACCAGAAAATTAAATACAATCAAAACTATGAATAATCTGCATGTTGTTTCTGCTAATTGGCTCCATGAACATCTCCACGATCCACAAGTGGTTGTAGTGGATTGTCGATTTTCATTAATGGATATAGAACTAGGTCGTAAACAATATCAAGAGAACCATATAGAAGGTGCTTATTATCTTGATCTCAATCTTGATTTGTCCAGTCCTGTTCAAAAGCATGGTGGCAGACATCCTCTGCCCGATTTAGATAAACTTGCCGCAAAGCTTTCTCAAATAGGTGTAACTTCAGGCGAAACTATGGTGGTTGCCTATGATGACTCACGTTTGGGGTTTGCTGCAAGACTCTGGTGGTTACTGCACTATATGGGACATGAGCGAGTAGCAGTTCTCGATGGTGGTTTTGCGGGATGGCAATCCCAGAATTGTGGAACTAGTACTGCTGTTCCATCAGTTAGAGATGGGAAGTTTGTCTCTAATATTCAAACTAACTTAGTTGTTGATATTGCAAATGTGAAATCGCGTAAAGATATACCAGAAGTAGTTTTAATCGATTCGCGAGAAGGCGATCGCTATCGGGGTGAGCGCGAACCCATCGATCCGATCGCTGGTCATATCGAAGGTGCAGTTAATTATCCTTGGATGGAAGTTACTAATGAGCAAGGTTTTGTAATTGACAATCAAGGCGATCGCTGGCAGGAAGTAAAAAATGCTCAAGAGGCGATCGTTTATTGCGGCTCAGGTGTAACTGCTTGTGTAAATTTGCTATCGCTGAAATTGGCAGGAATTGAGACTGGCAAACTCTATGCGGGAAGTTGGAGCGAGTGGTGTT
>JANNDZ010000494.1:0-4086 GCA_031378395.1 Pseudanabaena sp. OTE_75_metabat_487_sub | reverse complement strand
GGCGCTTCGCGCCGCAACTCGCTTCTTGGGTTTTATGTCCCAAGCAAAACTTGCTTTGCTATAGTTAAGCGTACAGAATAAGTTTACAAAGAGCCGACAAGAAAATCCACTAATAGTGTAACTAATAATTTTTGTTTAGTCTTTGACACTAAATGTGAGTTAAGGTATTATCTGACCCAACGTTAAAACAAAAGCATTTTTTATGGTGCAAGAACTCACCCTCCTCTCCAAAGAGGTCAGATTCCCCGATAGCGCTCCTGCTGCTTACCCTGTCTTTTTTAGGACATATAGCCGCAAATATAATAACAAGCGAGAAAGCTGGGCTGAAGTATGCGATCGCACACTTTCAGGTTTAAAGACGCTAGGTAAGCTGACCAAAGAACAAGCTGACCTGATCGACAAAATGCAAAAACAGCTCAAGTCCCTCACCTCTGGGCGTTGGCTGTGGGTCGGTGGTACAGAATGGGTCGATCGCCCCGAAAATTTCTCTGGCTCTTATAACTGCACCAGCACCAATGTGATTGACTGGCGCTCTTTTGGCTTGATGATGGATCTCGCCATGCAAGGATCTGGCACTGGCGGCGTATTGGAGCCGCAGTACATTAGCCAATTGCCTGTAATCCGTAACCAGTTGCAAGTAAGTGTGATCGGTGCGATCGGGGATACTCCAACTGAAAAACGCCGCCACAATACCGAAGTCCAGTTTGACTATGCCAATAATGCCGTTAAGTTCTTCGTCGGTGATAGTCGTCAAGGTTGGGTCAAGTCCTATCAATCACTATTAGAGCTTTGCAGCGATGAAAAATTTGATGCAACCAAGCCTGTTCAAATCACCGTTGATATCAGCGATGTACGCCCCAGTGGTGAAGCCCTCAAAGGTTTTGGCGGTATGGCAAATCCTGTCAAGTTGCCTACGCTTTACGATCGCTGTGCCAATATTTTAAATAAAGCGATCGGTCGTCAACTCACCTCAGTCGAGTGCTGCATCCTCATTGATGAAGCAGCAGTTTGTATCGTGGCAGGCAATATTAGGCGATCAGCTGGCATGAGACAATTCTCGTCAGAAGATACATTAGGGTCTGTGGCAAAAGATAATCTCTGGCAGCAGGATGAAGCGGGTAACTGGCGCATCGATCCTGAGCGTGATGCGTTGAGAATGGCGAATCATACCCGTGTATTCCATCGCAAGCCGACTGAGCAGGAATGTGTTGATGCTGTTCGTAAGCAATACTATTCGGGTGAAGGTGCAATTCAATGGGCAGGTGAAGCGATCGCCCGTTCTAATGCTGACTTGATTACAACGCCTGAACTCAAGCGTGATTTCCTTGCTGCTTATGTCAAAGGAGAAGGCAAAGAATGGTTGCGATCGCAGCAGCCTGAAGTCTCTGAACATGAACTAGAGCATAGGTTACAGCGTTATGCCCTGAATCCATGTGGTGAAATTTTGGGGGCAGATTTCCATTGCAATCTCTCGGAAGTGCATCTTAATCTGATTAATCCTAAGGATGAAAAAGAACAGGAAGCAGCCTTTAAAGCTGGTGCTTTATCAGTTGCGTCACTGCTTAATCATCAATTCATCGAGAAGCGTTATCAATTTAGCCGTGATGTCGATCCGATTGTGGGCGTATCATTTACGGGATTATTTGACTTTTTCGTTCATGCCTTTGGTGTGGAATGGTTGCGCTGGTTTGAGGCGGGTCGTCCTGACACTGTGCAGGGGCTAGACTTCAAAGAGAAGGAAGCCAATTATCTAAATCGCTGGCGTGAAATTGTGCATCAGACGGTTTGGGAATATTGCGATTCGCATGGTTTACGCCGCCCGAATCGTTGTACGACAACCCAGCCTGCGGGGACAAAATCCTTGCTGACTGGTGCTTCCCCAGGGTGGCATCCTCCGAAGGCACAGCGCTTTATCCGTCGGATTACTTTCCGCAAGGAAGATCCTGTAGCGCGGGCTTGCATGGACTATGGCTATAGCATCATTCCTTCACAATCAGATAAGGATGAGAATGGACAATTGCTCAACGATCCTTTCGATCCGAGATGTACGGAATGGTTGGTAGAGATTCCTGTGAGTGTGTCTTGGGCTGACCTTGACGGTGCGGATCTGGTGGAAATCAGCAAGTTTGATGTGATGGCGCAGTTTGATTTCTATATGCAGGTGCAGAAGCATTACACTCGTCATAATACTTCTGCAACCTTGGAGTTGCGTGAGGCGGAAATCGAACCTTTAGGGAAGAAGATTTACGAAGCGATTCGTGATGATGAGGGTTATATCTCGGCGGCGCTGTTGGCGCGTTTTGATGACCTCCAAACTTTCCCTCGGTTGCCTTTTGAGCCAATCGATAAGGCTACCTATGAGAAGCTCAGTGCTGAGGTGCTAGTACGTCGCAAGTCTGATGATTTTTACGCAAGTTTGTTGCGTTATGATTCGGGTGAGTTGATGGATGCTGGCCCTGCGGGTTGCGATTCTGATAAGTGTATGTTCCCTGAACAGAAGCCATAGGATGGCTCTAACATAAAGATTTAGGTGATTAGGTAGAAATTTTCTTGCTAATCACCTAAATTAGTAAGAGTTTGAATTCAGTTATAATCTAAAAATATGCTTTAAGAATGTATGCAGAAGCAGGAAATATAAAGCTATGCAAGCAATTCGGTTACAACAAACTATAGAAAAAGATGGTGAAATTCATCTAAGCAATCTGCCTGTTTTTCAAGGGCAACAGGTTGACGTAGTAGTTTCGCTTTCTCCTTTGCCTGAGCCTAAAAAAACTTTTACTGCGCGTCAATTACTGAATTCTGGGTTGATTGGTGTGTGGGAGAATCGTACTGATATTAAGGATAGTGTGACCTACGCTCGTCAGTTGCGCGAACAATCTCAAGCAAAACGTTATGATCTTTTTGGATAGTGACATTATCATAGACTTCCTGCGAAGATATCCTCCAGCGATTAGTTGGTTAGAATCTCTAGAGGATGAGAAGCTTGCTTTATCTGGATATGTGGCAATGGAACTAATGCAGGGATGTAATAACAAGATTGAATTGCAGCAAATCCGAAAATTGATTGCTAATTTTGAGATTGTGTGGGCGACAGCCGAAACTTGTAATCAAGCTTTAGAAGTGTTTGCAGAGTATAACCTCAGTCATAGTCTTGGGCTAATTGATGCTTTGATAGGTCAAACCGCTATCTCTTTGGGTGTGCCGTTACATACGTTTAATGTCAAGCATTATGCAGTGATTCCAAATCTCGCAACTGTGCAACCATACAAAAGACTGTAGCAATTTGAGGTTAATAGTTGATCGTAAATCTATTTTGTAAATCTCAACCCGACTGCAGGCAGAGAGCAAATTCATAAAAGTGGAATACCTTGATAAAATCCTTTTTGTCAAAAGTTCAATTGGATAGGGCTTTTAGCTGTTTTTGGGAGTCTAAATATTTGATAGATTAGTCGAAAAATTTTACCTGATCTATCAAATATTTAAATTTTAAAGTAAAAATTCAATTAGTTTGGAGATTCAATGGCGACGCATCATGAATTTAGAGATTTAGGCGATCAATGGCTTATTTCTTACGCATGTACTATTGCAAATATGCCTATCCCAACACTATTTATAGTTGGTCATTGTATTGAAGCATACTGCAAAGCAGCTATCCTAAAGAACAATCCATCTGTAAATATTTTCCGATATGGTCATGATATAGAAACCATGATTAATGACATTAAAAGGGATATAGGTATCCTAAATGGAATAATGTTTTATCCTGATGTTGAGAGTCGTTTTATGACTGGCGGGTTAATTCCCTTTACAGACACATTAATGTCAGATATAGAATATCTTCATTTTGTTCCCAATCAAGAACTTTACTGGGTTGCAAAATTTCAAAAAGATATAAAGTATCTCGGAACTACTGGAAGGAGAATGCCTACACAGTATTCAATTCTCGTTAGGGACTTCCAGACAAAAAATCATTCCAATTTTAATGTTGGTACGTACAAAATATCGACAAACCATTTGCCAAGGTCTAATTGTTTACCATTAACCTCTAAACATGTCATTCTTTGAATCTGATTTTCTATTTCAGCC
>JANNDZ010000493.1:0-3288 GCA_031378395.1 Pseudanabaena sp. OTE_75_metabat_487_sub | reverse complement strand
GTTGATCACCGACAAGAAGATTGCCATGGTCCAAGAACTCGTGCCAGTTCTCGAACAAGTTGCTCGCTCTGGTCGTCCTCTGGTGATCATTGCTGAAGATATCGAGAAAGAAGCTTTGGCAACTCTCGTTGTCAACCGTCTACGTGGCGTTCTTAACGTCGCTGCAATCAAATCTCCTGGTTTTGGCGATCGCCGTAAAGCGATGCTCGAAGATTTGGCAACCCTAACAGGCGCACAAGTAATCACTGAAGATGCTGGTTTGCGTCTTGATGCAGTTAAGCTTGACCAACTCGGCAAAGCCCGTCGCGTTATCATCACCAAAGACAGCACTACCATTGTTGCTGACGGAAATGAAGAAGCTGTGAAGACTCGCGTTGAGCAAATCCGTCGTCAAATCGAAGAAACTGAATCTTCCTATGACAAGGAAAAGCTTCAAGAGCGCTTCGCTAAGCACTCTGGCGGCGTAGCTGTCATCAAGGATGGTGCTGCCACTGAAACCGAAATGAAGGACCGCAAACTTCGTCTCGAATATGCCATCAACGCAACCAAGGCTGCTGTTGAAGAAGGTATCGTCCCTGGTGGTGGTACAACCTATGTTCACCTTGCTCCAGAACTATTCACTTGGGCAAATGCGAACCTCACTGGTGAAGAACTCACTGGCGCAATCATTGTTTCCAAAGCATTGTCTGCTCCTGTTAAGCGCATTGCTCAAAATGCTGGCTTCAACGGTGCTGTAATCGCTGAGAATGTCCGTGAAAAAGACTTCAACATTGGCTTCAATGCAATGACTGGCGAATTTGAAGATATGTTTTTAGCTGGTATTGTTGATCCTGCTAAGGTCACTCGTTCTGCGTTGCAAAATGCAGCTTCGATCGCTGGCATGATCCTCACCACAGAATGTATCGTTGTTGATAAGCCTGAAGGTGCTAGTGCTGGTGGTGGCGGCGCAATGGGCGCTGGCGGCGACTTCGATTATTAATCATTAATACAGGTTTGCAGAGCAAATCTTTATTAAGACAAGAAAGGGAGTGCAATGCACTCCCTTTCTTGTTTTAATTGTTACGTGGAATTCAGATGATGAATCTCTTACTGCTAGAGTGGCAGGGCAACCACGGGGGAATTGCCCCTACCTAAATAATTTAGATTTTGTAGGGGCTGTGCCCCCGTGCCAGCCCTGGATTTTTGCTGTCTCAGGAATACCTTCTACGTAACATCAGTTGTTATTACGCAGATATGTGAGGTGAATGGATGCTCTGGAAATCGACAGACAAGGATCAGTTGCGCTTAGAGTGGAACTGGCTGCAAAGCGTTGCTATTTTTATGGTGATTAGCAATGTTTTTATGCCAATTTTTATGTTGGCACTGGCTTTGAGAGTTTTGGTTTGTCATGGATGGAGAGCGATCGCTACACCAGTCAATCACGCTTATTTCGCGCTATCTCTATGGATGATCTTCACGACTATCGTCGCTTTCAATCCAGCCACAGCCGCAGGTGGACTAGCTAATTTCTTGCCATATTTTCTCGTGGCAGCCATTACTAGCTACATCATCCGAACCACGCCGCAATTTATTCATTTCCTCTGGCTACTCGTGCTGAGTTCCATAATGGTAAGTGGATTTGGTCTATTACAGGCAGTTCTTGATCGTCCCGATTTGATATTTCCTAAAGTGATTTTTGATAGCTATCCGATCCCCATGGGATTTAGTCCCGATCGCCGCATTCAGTCATTTTTCGGTCATTTCAATGAAACAGCCGCTTACTTCTTAATGGTATTACCGATCGCTTTTCATTTTGCCCTTGGAAAAGTTAAAAGTATTTCTAAATCTCAACAAGTGATCGCTGCAATAGCCCTAGCACTAGGAACTTGTGTGCTGATCCTGACTAGTTCACGGAATGCTTGGGGAATTGCCGTAGTCGGCGCTGTTGCCCTAGCTCTCTACTACCGTCAATGGAAACTTGTTCTAGGCTTTGGACTTGTTTTGACAATCATTGCGTGGGGAGTGTTTGGGCAAAAATTTGGCTTGGGTGGCGAAGCAGTGCGATCGCTATTGCCATCAGGATTCGTTAATCGCTTAGTTAGTAGCATCGATCCCCAATTAGGTGACTATGCATCCACGGCTGGTCGCCTAAATGTTTGGTACTTTGCGCTCTCTCTAATCTCTCAACATCCGATTCAAGGTTGGGGTTTACGTAATTTCCCACTGGTAGCCCAGTCCATCGGGTATGACTTACGAGGGCTTCCCCATGAGCATAATCTGTTTTTAGCGATCGCCGTTGGTTCGGGAATTCCTGCGCTGTTGGGTTTTGTCGGTATCATTGGTTGGACAATCTGGATATCTCTCAAATCCGCGATCGCTAAAGATACGGAAGGAATGATAGTCGTCGTAGTGATCAGCGTTATGCTTTTTTTGATGTCAGGGTGGTTAGACTTAGTGCTCTATGAACCACGTCTGAGTATGTTGTTATGGTTTTTGCTAGGCGGCATGTATGGCTTAAAATCCAAATAAAAGCGGCGCTTCGCGCCGCTTTTATTTATTTTTTAGTAGGATGGGCAATGCCTTGCTAAACCCCAAATAAGCGAAAGGCGGTGCTTCATGCCGCATTTCGCTTATTTAGCCTAGGGCAGGTATAACTCTGGGTAGTTCAAGGCGTTGTTGTTGAGCCGCAGGACGACGGGTACGACCTGAGAGACGGAAACTGAGGCTTTGCAGCTCGATGTGCAATTGGCGGTTTTCTTTTTGCAGGGCTTCGATCTTTTGTTTGATCGGGACAATGCGCTCAGCAAACTTAGCACGATAAATATTTGGCAACTCCTGCACGACTTGCTCTAGCATCCGATTGCGATCGCTCATTTCTTGGATGGTGTGACGCAGTTCTAGGGCTTCACGATCGCGATCTTGGATGAGCGCTTGAGATAAAATCAACTGATTTTCGACCATAGCAAGCTTTTCTGCCAAACAGCGCATCTCTTCCGAATGATGCTCATGTACCTCAGCATTTGGCAAAAAGGCGGTATTTCCCTTTACCAACCGAAAAAGTTCTTCAGAAAGCTGCTGTACTAACAGATCTTTTTGTTCTAAATCAACCTTAAGTAAATTAATTTCCTTCTGAAGGTTGGCTGTCATGTCTTCTGAGGCATTTGTGAGGGCATTTACGGTGGCATTCATAGGTGCAAATCGTTTAGGGAATTTAGGCTAAGATATATATCACAGAAGTACTCGGTTGGCAATTTATATTTATATTTGCTAGCAATTAAACCCAAAAGATGAGAGGCGGCGCGAAGCGCC
>JANNDZ010000436.1:0-5188 GCA_031378395.1 Pseudanabaena sp. OTE_75_metabat_487_sub | reverse complement strand
TTTCCACAAACTTTGCTCTTACGGCTCTATCTCTGGCTAACTTTGTCCGTAGTATTGATAGATACGACCTTCGATTATGGGACAAGCTTCAAGCTCGTTAGATACTATATCGTGCCTTGCAAGCGCATTAATAAAACTTAGAATTATGTAGTCCCTGCCAAAGGCAGGGACTACATAATTCTAATCGTCATCTGTTTCTAGATTTTGATGCTCGCTACGACGTGACTCGCGTCGATAACGTTTTTTCAGTAATCTAGGTTCCTGCTGTTGTTTGCCATCACTGGTATCTTTGACTTTGATCGATGCATCTGCATTGGCAGTATTTTTTAGCTTCTGTTGATAAACGATCGCCTCTTCCAAATAGGCTATGTAATGCTCATAGCGCTCCCAATCGCCTCGTACCAAACAATTTGGCTCGTCGCGGCGATGTAAACAATCATTAAACTGACAACTTTCTCCTGAGGCTAATCTTTGTCTTGCTTCAGGAAAACAATCAGCTAATTCCTGAGGTGTGACGGTCAGGTTAGGTTGCATAAAACCTGGGGTATCAGCGAGATATCCCCCCGCAGGCAATGCAAATAGCTCCACATGGCGAGTAGTGTGTTTCCCATGTCCCAAGCGTTGAGACACTTCCCCAACACGCACTTGTAAATTGGGAATTAATAAATTAATGAGGCTAGATTTACCGACTCCTGACTGCCCTGCGACGACGGTTACGCCCGTTTGTAAATGTAGAGCTAGTTCGTCAATACCTTCACGGGTATAAGTACTAATTGCGATCGGCGGATATCCCCAAGATTTTAGGCGATCGCACCACGATTGCCATACTTGCTCACTAACTAAATCGCGCTTATTTAGGCACAACAAAACATCAACTCCAGTACTCTCGGCTTTTACTAAAAAGCGACTGAGTTGGTGTGGATCGAGAGTTGGTTCGGCTAGGGCGAAAACTAATAAAATGCGATCAACATTAGCTACAGTCGGTCGATCGAGCAAATTACGGCGTGGCTCTACTTCCGAGATCGCTCCGCGTCCACCTTGCCAGTCTGGTTCTTCGATGGTGATGCGATCGCCTACACAGATCTGTTGACCGATTTTTTTGAGTCTGGCGCGGCGGGTGCAGAGTAACTCATGGACAAGCTGACTAAATTTTTGACCAGATTCATCAAGCAACTCTAGACTGAAAGCTTGATCTAAGATCACACGATAATAGTTGGCTTGTACAGCCAAGACTTTGCCAGTTATAGCCAGCATGGGGTTGCTTGCATCATGCTTTTTGGACTGTCAAAGCAAAAAAGCGATCGCGTTCTTCGATGCCTTTGACCTGATGACCATCAGAAATAAGGCTATTCGGAACTTGTTCAATTGGCTCGCCACCATCTAGTAATACTTCTAGCAATTGACCTGTTTCCAGCTTTTCGAGATGCAATTTTGCTCGCACAAAACTAAGCGGACAGGGAACACCGCGTAAATCGATTGATTTGATTGCCTGTATGCACATATGTGTGTTTGCTGTTCTGTTTATTTCGTTTTGATGAGTGAGTGATGCTCATCATCAAAACTCTAATGGTTAACTATACCGCCCAAAATGTCATCAAGAATCGTTTGCAAATAGCTAATCCCAATTTCCGATAAGACGTTTATAGAAACCATTTGGTATCTTGTGCATATACTACAAGCTTTTCAGGTGTCTAAGCCTCATCTGTTTTGGTATACAAAAACCCATGATTCTATTAAATAATTGTTGAATTGCCGAATTAACGGTTGCCTGAAAGCTACATATTTCGCTCGAAAAGATACCAAACAGGTTCTACACCTTTGCACTCAAACTCATTGTTCAGGTTTCACTAACGAATAAATATATATATAGATCGCCTGATGGACTGCCACGTAATCCTGCATCTCCTTCGTTTGCAACCCGCAATCTTGTGCCATTATCGACACCTGCGGGAATCGTGATTTTCAACTCTTTTGCAACTGGATTGAGTCCCAACCCATTACAGCTTCCACACTTATCATCATTGGTTTGACCAGCGCCGCTACAAATGCTGCAAGTTTCTAGATGCACAACTTTGATTTGTTTTTCGCAACCAAAAACGGTTTCATGGAATTCCAGTTTTAAGTCAAGCCTGATATCTTCGCCTCTAGTTTGTTCACTTTGGCTATGGGTTTGTGGCTGCTTAACTATGCTCGAAAAGCTGCTAAAGAAGCTCTTAAAGATATCGTTAAATACACCCATGTCAACCTCTTTCTTTGCTACAGATATTTTCGTTGTAGCTTTCTAAAATCCATGCAGAGCATGGATTTTAGAAAGCTACTCTTACTTTTGGTTGCCAAATATACCGCCTAAGATGTCACCAATACCACCTTTCGCTGCATTGCCAAGTTGCTTCTCTTTGAGCTTCTCAAGCACTTCGCGCTCTTCATTCCCAATTTTGGTCGGAATATCGATCTTGATTCTAATTAGATGATCACCGCGAGCGACAGGATTGCCTAACTTAGGAACACCCAATCCTTCTAGGGTCAAGACCGTATCAGATTGTGTACCTGAGGGAATCGTGAGAGGTTTCTTGCCATCAACAGTATTAATCGCAATTTTGTCACCCAGAATTGCTTGCAAATAGCTAATTTTGAGTTCTGATAAAACATTGAGTCCTTCACGTTCAAACTCATTGTCAGCTTGAACAAACAAGTAAACATAGAGTTCGCCTGAAGGACCACCGCGTTGTCCAGCATCACCTTCGCTAGATACCCGCAACCTCGTGCCACTATCGACACCTGCGGGAATCGTGATTTTTAACTTTTTGGTAACTTGGTTTAGCCCTAAGCCATTACAGCTTTCGCATTTATCCTCAATGGTTTGACCAGTGCCGTTACAAGTCGGGCAGGTAGAAACTTGCGTAAAGCTACCAAAGGGGGTACGTGTAGCCCGTCGAACTTGACCAGTACCACTGCAAGTGCCGCAAGTGCGAGGTCGAGTACCTGGCTTCGCTCCACTACCCGCACAAGTTCCACAAGTTTCAAGATGAGAGATTTTGATTTGCTTCTCACCACCAAACACCGCTTCTCGGAATTCTAGTTTTAGATCAAAGCGTAAATCTTCACCACGAGTGGGACCACTGCGACGGCGAGCTTGCTGTTGCTGCCCTGTGTTAGAAAAGCCGCTAAAGAAGCTCTCAAAGATATCGGCGAATCCGCCCATATCGCCCATGTCAGGAGAGCCGCCACCACCGCTTGAGACTCCAGCTTCTCCAAACCGATCATACCGCGCACGGGTTTCTGGCTCTGAGAGAACCTCATAAGCACGGTTAATTTCTTTAAATCGTTCATCTGCCCCCGCTTCTTTGTTGACATCGGGGTGATATTTTCGAGCTAAACGTCGATATGCTCGTTTGATTTCCTCTTTGTCAGTACTGCGATCGACTCCAAGGATTTCGTAATAATCACGCGCCATAGGGGGTTTCTCTGTCGCCTAAAGGATTCATAAACAATTATTCTAATTTAACGTAGCACTGATCGTTGGTTTATGGATACTCATAAGTAGTACGTTTTACCGCACATATCTCAATTAAAAGCTCAGTGAGGGTGAGCTTTTAATAAAAACTATGGTCTGGTCTTTACACTTACATTTCCTTGATTTACCAAGGTTTGACAGGCTAGACGATAATTGTTCGGTTTGTTTTTAAGCTTTTTTTCTTCAAATTCTGTCTTGGGCGAAAGGTTCTCAAGACCATCGACAATCTCAACTACACAGGTGGCGCACTGTCCATAACCATTACAGTTGGTGAGCTTCGCAACAAATTTATAGATATCGATGTTGTTTTCGAGAGCTTTTATGCGAAGGTTAACGCCATCCATAGCGATCGCTTCTTTTCCTTCATTCACAAACGTAATGTTCGCCATATCTGAGTGTTAATTGTTTGTTAATTTTTATTACTTACTTATTATCGTATCAAATGGGGAACAATAAATCTCAGATAGTAAAGAAGCGCAAAGCTAACCTCTGGGTTGTCTGAAAGCAATAAAATGCCAGATGGTGCTTAAAATTAATTTATATGGCTACAATTCCTTCACGTTCAGATATCGAAGCTCTTTCTCATGATTTGCATAAGTTGGTTGATAATCTTGAATCAACCGAGCATGGAGAGCTGATTTACAATGCATTAAAGGCGATTACCCAAATTAGTCAGGCTGATACAGAACGCTTAGACTGGAAAATATTGGCGGGTTCTTTGCAGGATATGCAAAAGGCGATCGCTATGTTTTATCCCCATCGCTTTAATCGTAAAGTGAGTATCTTTGGCTCAGCGCGAACTGACGCGAATGCACCTGAATATCGCCAAGCATTTGAATTTTCTGAAAAAATCACCAAACAAGGATTTATGGTGATTACTGGTGCTGGGGGCGGCATCATGGCGGCAGGCAATGAAGGCGCAGGAAATAATTCTTTCGGCTTAAATATCAGTCTGCCCTTTGAACAATCAAGTAATGGATTTGTATCTGAGGCTTCGCGTCTAGTTAAGTTTCGCTATTTCTTTACACGCAAACTTTACTTTATTAAAGAGAGTGATGCGATCGCGCTTTTTCCTGGAGGTTTCGGCACGCAGGATGAGTTTTTTGAATGTTTAACGCTCTGCCAAACTGGAAGAACAACGCCGCGCCCAATCGTCTTAATCGACAAACAAGGTGGAGATTATTGGAATGACTGGGATGTATTTGTCCAGAATAATTTGCTGGAAAGAGGCTTGATTACCAAAGAAGATCGAAGTCTTTACAAAATTACTGATGATATTGATGAAGCTTGTCAATTTATTGCATCGTTTTATAGTGTTTATCACTCTTGTCGATGGGTTGGTGATTTATTTGTAATTCGATTGCACATAGAAATTACTGACGAACATCTTGATCGCCTAAATAATAATTTCATAGATATTTTACTCAGCGGTAAAATCGAGCGCAGTTCTGCTCTACCGAAAGAAGCCAATGAACCTCATATTATCGATTTGCCTCGTTTAACAATGCACTTTAACCAGCATGGTTTTGGACGCTTGTATGAGTTAATTTCGGCAATTAATGACACTTGTGATAGCGGTAATCCTCTAGTTTGCCACCCTGAACAGCGTTAATCCAGCAATTTTCATTATAAAAATCGGTTTTGCTACAAGTCCACCGACGGTGGACTTGTAGC
>JANNDZ010000371.1:0-5503 GCA_031378395.1 Pseudanabaena sp. OTE_75_metabat_487_sub | reverse complement strand
GATTCGTGCTGTCAGCTACAGTAACAATGTCATCTATAGCTCACAATAGTTACGATAGTTCTATGGGTAGCGATCGCGATCGCGCATAAGCAATGAAACCCCGCATTATCATCTGTGGTTTAGACCGAACAGGTTATAAGATTTTGAGCCTGCTGAAGCAGCAAGGCTGCCTTGTGGTCGGTATTCACGATCGCCCAATACACCATCCTGATGCTGAAATTGTGATTGGCGATCTGGCGGCGGCGGATACTTTGATTGCCGCAGGAATTAGAGACGCGCAAACCTTGATTTTGGCGGGAGCCGATGAAACCCGCAACCTCACAATTTTGATGCAGGCGCGAGTACTTAATCCCCATGTCAGGATTATTAATCGCTTGTTTAACTCTAGTTTGGGCGTGCGTCTCGACTTGACCCTGCCCAACCACTTGACCATGAGTGTGGCAGCCCTAGCTGCGCCAGTATTTGCCTTTAGTGCGATGGGGAGTGAAGCGATCGGGCAATTGCGCCTATTTAATCAGACTTGGCCGATCCATGAAGAATATATCGACGATCGCCATCCTTGGTTAGGTAAACCACTATCAGAATTTTGGGAAGATCGCACTCGTATGTTGATCTATTACCTGCCCTATGACGAGAGCAAGGTCGATCTGGTCAGTGCCGTTCTCAATGGTCGTACATTACAAAGAGGCGATCGCCTATTACTTGGTACACAGCCCAGTGTGCGCACTGCATCACGCCCGATCTTGCAGAAAATATCGAAGCTATTTATGAGCGTTCGTCACTTTCATGTACATGGAAGAGCTGTGTTATTTACAGCGATCGCTCTACTGCTCACGATTTTTTCGGCAACAGTGGTATATACCAGCTTCCAGATGAAAGTTTCGTTAGTAGATGCGCTCTATTTCTCCGTAGGCATGATTACTGGAGCAGGAGGTAACGAGCAGGTTGTGGAACATTCTGCTGATAGCATCAAAGTTTTTACGATTGTGATGATGCTGATTGGTACGGCGGTAATTGGGATTTTTTACGCAATCTTAAATGATTTTATTCTCGGCTCCAGACTGAGAAACTTTTGGGATGCGGCGCGAGTACCACAGCGAAATCATATTGTGGTTTGCGGTTTAGGAAGTGTCGGCGTGCAGACAGCATTGCAACTAGTCAGCTATGGCTACGAAGTTTTGGTGATAGAACGCGACCTCAATAATCGCTTTTTAGATACAGTGCGATCAAATGGTATTCCTGTTATTCATGGTGATGCAAGCCTGCCAACTACGCTCAAAGCCGCTAATCTCGAAAAAGCTGAAAGTATCCTTGCGGTAACTAGCAATGACACAGCTAATCTGGAAATCGCTCTCAATGCTAAGGGCATTGCGCCCCGATGTCGGGTGGTGGTGCGCTATGACGATCCTTACTATGCCAGCATGGCGCAGGAAGTATTTGATTTCGAGTCAGTTCTCAGTCCTCCTGAAATCGCGGCTCCTGCCTTTGCATCCTCGGCACTGGGTGGACGCATTCTCGGCAACGGCATTGTCGCTGATAGTCTCTGGGTAGCGATCGCCACAATGATTACTCCCAATCATCCATTCTGCGGAAAACCTGTCCGTGAGGCATCAATGACGGCAGATTTTGTCCCGCTTTATATCGAGACTTCTTGCCAAACAATTCATGGATGGAATTTATTAGAGGCTTCGCTAAGCGCAGGTGATATTCTTTATTTGACGATGCCTGCGGCAAAGTTAGAACAACTCTGGCGCGTTGCTCCATTTCAAGTAGCAGTTAGCTAGACAGCCCGTATTGTCAAATCTTCATTAATTATCTGTTGTTTTGGATGCGAAACTAGCACAATATCATTATTATATAGCAATCCGAAATCATTTGTAATTGGATAACGATTATCTGGGGCATTTTCAGATAAGTCCATTAAGCTATAACTCATTTCGGATTGCTATAGTTTTTCAAATACTTACGAGGCGTTGATGTTTTCTTTCCCAGTCCATTTAGCGATGCATATTCCTGATGGTTACCTTAGTTTGCCAGTAAGCTTAGTTACAGGAGGTATTGCGATCGCCCTAATTGCTCTCTCTCTTAATCGAGTTCAGTCAGAGTATAAAGAACGCACGGTTCCACTTATGGGCGTGAGTGCTGCTTTTATATTTGCTGCACAGATGATCAATTTCCCAATTGTGGGCGGTACATCTGGACATTTAATGGGTGGAACTCTAGCTGGGATCTTGCTTGGCCCTTGGGCAGGATCGTTAGTGATGTCAGTGGTCTTCATTGTGCAGTCCGTAATGTTTCAGGATGGGGGACTGACGGCTCTAGGCGCAAATATCACGATCATGGGATTAATTGGAACCTTTGGCGGTTATTATCTATATCGAGTGATTCGTTTTTTGATTGGGCGCAATACTTGGTTGGGCATGAGTGTTGGCACTGCGATCGCTTCATGGACAAGTGTAATTGTGGCGGCAGCAGTTTGTGCGCTGCTGTTGGCTCTTTCCGACACTGTTCCCTTGGCTTTAGGAATGACCGCTATGCTCTCTTGGCATTTCATGATCGGCATTGGCGAAGCATTTATCACTCTCGCCGTAACTAGTTTTATCTGGAAGACTCGTCCTGAGCTAATTTATGATGCTCCTAAGTCCCTCACCCCTAGACCTTCTCCCTCTGGAAGAGGGGAATAAGAAACCATCAACGCCCTAAAACATATGCATAAAAATCGTATTTTTCTATTCTCAGGATTAGCTCTAGCCATAAGTATTGCTGCATTCATCCCACCCTTTGCTAGCAAAGATCCAGATGGATTAGATCGAGTTTCTCAAGATCTAAAATTTGAAGAAAAAGCTACTGAGAAACCACTAACAAAACAACTTCCATTTGCTAATATTTTTGAAGAATATTCTTTCAAGGCAGTTCCCGATCAGAAAGCATCAACTGCTCTTGCAGGAATTACAGGGACATTAGTTGTATTTGGCTTAGCGTGGGGAGTTGGTAAACTCACAGTACGTAAATCTGAACCAAAACAGAAATAGAAGAAGCCCTGCACTCAAGTGCGGTCTAAAAGCTCAAACCCGTTGAAACAGGTTGCTTAGAAGTATTCTTTAGTCTGCTTCTATAAAACTAAATCTATGCTTCTACATATTCATCTCATTGAGTCAAGTGATCGCCTATCTCAAACACAGAGCGATCGCCCAAATTTATGGAATCGCTTAGCCGTACATACACGCTTGATTTATATATTTCTACTGGTATTTGCGATCGCCCTAACACCAATGGGCAGATGGTGGACTTGGACAGTATATGGAGTTACTATTTTGCCAATTCTCTATTGGAGTAAAGTTGATTTAGGGATTCTCATCAAACGTATGGCGATCGAGTTTGCCTTTATTAGCGTAATTCTATTGGGAACTCTCTTCCGTGGTGGTGGACAGATACTTTGGCAATGGGGATGGTTACAAATAACTACCAATGGATTAATAATTTTAGGAAGTGTGAGTATCAAAGCGTTTTTATCTTTACTACTATTAAATATTCTCACTCTCAGTACTTCCATTCCATTATTACTCCAAGCTCTAGTTACTCTCAAAATGCCTGTACTGTTAGTTAGCATTCTCGCCTCGATGTATCGCTACATTGGAGTCTTAACTAACGAATTTAATGCAATGCATCGTGCGGCAACTGCCCGCAATTTTGCGCCACAAAATCTCTATAATCCCCAACGACATGATCGACCGTGGCAACGACAGGTATTAGGTAATATGTTGGGAGTTCTGTTTATTCGCACCTACGATCGCGGCGATCGCATCTATCAGGCGATGTTAGCACGCGGATATCAAGGTACTCCAATCAGGCTCGAATCAGTTCCGAGCACATGGAGAGATCGCATGGCAATTGGTTGCGTTATGATTTTGATTATAGTCGGACAAGTTTTTATTAGTTAAAGCGCTTTGCATCACAATCCTGTTTCTGTTGAGAACCTTAGTTATTGCTATCCTGATGGTATTCAGGCTCTAAAAGGGATTAATCTCCAGATCGCCGCAACCGAGAGGGTAGGACTCATTGGAGCTAATGGTTCGGGGAAATCAACATTGCTTTTGCATCTAAATGGCATTCTCATGCCACAGCAGGGCGAAATAGTGGTCGGTGAGATGCTGGTCAAGTCCAGCAATTTCGCCGCAATTCGGAATTTTGTTGGGCTAGTGTTTCAAAATCCTGATGATCAATTATTTATGCCAACGGTTTGGGAAGATGTTGCTTTTGGTTTAATGAATCAAGGACTCCGAGGAGATGACTTGAAAACACGGGTAGCAGAGGCTTTGGTGGCAGTCGGGCTAGATGTCGCTAAGTATCGAGAGAGGCTATCTCATAATCTTTCTGGTGGTGAAAAAAAACGAGTTGCGATCGCTGGGGTTTTAGCAATGCAGCCGCAGGTCTTAGTATTTGACGAGCCATCAGCCCAGCTCGATCCGCGATCGCGCCGTCAGTTAATCCAGCTTTTGCAAACTTTGCCCGAAACTCAATTAATCGCTACTCACGATTTGGACTTAGTTCTAGAGCTCTGCGATCGCACCGTCGTCTTGAGTGAAGGGCAAATTGTCTATGATGGTGCGACAAATAAGGTGTTATGCGATCGGGAGTTTTTGTTAGCGCATTCTCTAGAAATGCCATTAAGCCTAGGATAGCGTGAAAACTTTCAGCAGAGCTTATCCTGCAACCTCAATAGCAACTTGGAAAATCGTATCAGTCATCAAATTTAGTTCGGGCAAAATATCAGATTCAATCCGTTTCCCAGCAGTAAATAGAAATAGCTGATACTCTCCTTCGATTAATTTGCAAACTGTCACTGTTGGCTGCTTTGGCTTGCCAATATGACGCACTGCTCCTAAAGCTAAATAGTCCACAATCCAATATTCGGCAATTCCCATTGCTTCATATTCTGCCAACTTCACAGCATAATCATTGCGCCAATTGGTACTTACTACCTCAATTACTAGAGGCACAGTCCTTCCGTTTTGTATTACCAAAGACTTTTGCCAAAGAGGTTCATTTACCAGTTCCCGTCGATCTATAACCACAACATCAGGAATAAAACCTGTGTCAGCCATTTCTGGTTTTAATAAACAAGCTCTAGGAATGGAGAATGGCAAGCTACATCTACGAATTTCAAAATTTAATTCAGCTACAAAAAAACCGCTAGTGTCTTCATGGCTACCTGTAGTCATAATTTCTCTAACTGCTCCTCTATATAGCTCATAGCGTCTACTATCTTCAGGATACCAATCAATAAACTCTTCAAAAGTCATGCGATCGCAGTCAACCAATGCTTGCACCATTGTCACACCCCTATCTTTTGAGCTTTGACTTGCCTCGATTATAACTACTACGAAAGAAGAAGATATGCAATGCATATCTTCTTCTTTCGTAGTAGCAATTCACGAAGGTGAGACAACATCTTTGTGAATTAAAAATTAAACCGAGTAATGATTTTAAAAGTACAGAATGA
>JANNDZ010000352.1:0-8752 GCA_031378395.1 Pseudanabaena sp. OTE_75_metabat_487_sub | reverse complement strand
CTATGTCTAGTCGCCTCAAAGCCCTGTTTTATTACATTACGGCGCGGTTGTTACTTGCGCCGATCATGTTGTGGGCGATCGCTACCGTCGTATTCCTGTTAATGCGAGCGACCCCTGGAGATCCGATCGATGCGATTTTAGGACCACGCGCTCCAGAAGAAGTTAAGGTGGCTCTGCGCGACCAAGTGGGGCTGACGGGTTCTTTGTTTTCGCAATATTGGGGATATATGCAGGATTTGTCTCGTTTTGATCTTGGTAAATCGATTAGTACCCGCGAGCAAACCGTTTGGCAAATCATTAAAAACTTTTTCCCAGCCACTGCTGAACTGGCTATGTATGCCCTGATCGTCGCTTTGGTAGTTGGACTAACAGTAGGTATCGTAGCGGCTCTACGTCCCAACACTAAATGGGATGTAGGCGGTAGGTTATTTGGGATTATTACCTACTCATTGCCACTGTTTTGGGTAGGAATGATCTTGCAATTAGTATTTTCGGTGCAGTTAGGATGGCTGCCAATTGGAACACGCTTTCCTGCCAGTGCAGAGCCGCCTATAAGAGTATTTGGGCTATATACAATTGATGCGTTAATTAAAGGCGATTGGCAAAGTCTTTGGACTAGTATTCAATATTTGATTTTGCCTGCGGCGAGTTTAGGAATTGTGATTAGTGGCATTTTTGAGAGGATCGTGCGGGTGAATTTGCGCCAAACTTTGCAGTCGGACTATGTGGAAGCGGCTAAAGCCAGAGGAATTAATTCCTCTGCAATCTTGTTTAATCATGCGCTGAAAAATGCAATGATCCCCGTAATTACAATTTTGGGTTTAACATTAGCGTCAATGCTTGGTGGCGCGGTGCTGACTGAAGTTACTTTCTCATGGCCAGGACTTGCCAATCGATTGTTTGAGGCGATCTCAGGGCGCGATTATCCAGTGGTGCAGGGAATCGTCGTATTTTTTGCGATCGTCGTCACGATCGCAAGTATTCTCGTAGACATTGTTAATGCTTGGATTGATCCAAGGATTCGTTATTAGATTTGTATCTTGTAACTTCTCAATAACCGATGCTCCCTACTCTACATAGTTTTCAGATGATACTGATTCCTGCAATCGACCAAAACTCCAGTATTTCAAGTTCTAATGATTATGACTACTGCTATAACACTACACCAACCTCTCAAGCTAAGATATGAATCATTATCGGCTCCATTCTAGAGGTATAGCTATGGATCTATCCACAACCCTATTACAAGTCAAAACACTAACCATCGATGATCGCATTTGGCTAGTTCAAGCTATCTGGGACAGCATCAGTTCAGAGCCAAGACAGATTGAGCTAACAGAGGCGCAGAGGCAAGAGTTATCACGCCGTCTTACAGACCACAAAGTTAATCCTCAAGCAGTAGTTTCTTGGCACGATGTTAAAGCTCAGGCATTTTCTAGAGCAGAGATACATCAATGAGTTTACTCGTCGTATTTCGAGTTGAGGCACAGGCTGAGTTTGACGAAGCATTTGATTGGTACGAGCAACAGCAAACAGGGCTTGGAGTTGACTTTCTCGTGTGTGTTACTGAGATATTGGAACGTATTGAGTCATTGCCAGAAGCATGTGAAATTATTTTTGAAGATGTTCGACGCGCAGTTATTCGTAAGTTTCCATATTTAATTCTGTATAAGGTTGAACCTGATCAGGTCGTGGTACTGGCGGTGTTTCACAGTAAGCGTGACCCACAGATGTGGCAAGGTCGGGGCTAACTTTATACAAACAGCAATACGCCTGTTAGGATTATGTTTGATCAGCAGAGTTTTGGTCGATATTAATTCTTGGTGATTGGTGATTTGTATGAAAATAAAACCTGTTTTTGTTGGGATTGCGGTAGTTGGAGTTTTGCTGCTGGTGCTGAGCTTAAGCGCGGTGGGCAAAATTTTCGGCGCGAATCCCCGTGATGTTTTGGCGGGTGTCAAAACTCAGCCACTAGCAGTGAAGTTTTTGCCGCAGCGATCGCCTTTATTTTTATCGTTTTTGATCAATCCAGAAAAATTAGAATTATTCACCCAGTTGGCAGCGAAACCAAGCGATCGCGGCGATGTGCGGCATGAATTGGCTAACCTTAAAAAGCAATTGCAGCAAAACTGGTTGCTAGACTACGAGCGCGATATTCAACCTTGGCTCGATCAAGAAATCACCCTAGCCGTAACCGATATTGATCTTGATCAGCAACCTGATAATGGTCTGCAAACAGGCTATCTATTAGCTTTTGCAGCTAAAGATGCTGAACTTGCCAAAATAAGCATTGATGCTTTTTGGCAGAGATTGGCGGTGAGTGGGTCAGATTTAGGGTTTGAGCAATATCAAGGAATCTCGATTTTAAATACTAGTTTTGCTGAAGATAAACCTGCGATCGCAGGGACAACTTTGGATAAATTTGTCTTATTTGCCAACGATACGCGGGTATTACATAAAGCCATAGATGCGCTGCAAAAGCCTGACTTGGCGCTGATGAATCTGGAAAACTATCGCGATCGCCTAGCACAATTTAATACTGGCAAAAATGTAGGCAAAGTTGGGGTGGCTTACATGAATCTTGCCGAGTTAGGCGAAGAGTTGCCCAAAGAAAGCTTGTTAATGAGTATCAGTTTTGACAAGTCGGGAATTAGAACCAAAACTGCGCTGAACTTGGCAAGCGAAAAGCTCGAAACTGTTGTTGACACCCAAACAACTAAGCTCAAAACTCCTCCAAAAAACTCTGGCAATATTGCTAATAAGATTCCATTAGCTAGTTCCGTAATTATTGGCAATAATCTTGGTGAAACTTTACAAGGTCTGCAAAATACTCTGATTCCTGAATGGAAACAATCACTGATAAAAGCGATCGCACCCATTACCTTGGATAGCAGTACTTTGGCATGGGCGCAGCATAACTACGCGATCGCTTTACTTCCTAAAGCCAATCATGATCTCGATTGGTTGTTAG
Source organism: Pseudanabaena sp. OTE_75_metabat_487_sub (assembly GCA_031378395.1). Classification (GTDB taxonomy): domain Bacteria; phylum Cyanobacteriota; class Cyanobacteriia; order Pseudanabaenales; family Pseudanabaenaceae; genus Pseudanabaena. The sequence goes on along the minus strand of JANNDZ010000352.1, from coordinate 5,781 downwards.
TAGCAAAAGTGGAAGATGCAAAGGTTACGAAAGAAGCGATCGCCAATCTTGATCGTCTTGTTAGAAATAAGCTCACAGTTGGCGAAATCTCACTGAAAGCTCAACCAGTGACCATCTGGACAAATCTCTCGGCTAGCAATAATTCTGGTGTGTCGGGAAATATCATGGCGGCGCATACCCAAACCAAAGATTATGTATATTTATCAAATTCGCTCGCAGTTTTAGAATCCAGTTTAACTTTGAAGAATAATGAATCGATCGCTGCATCGAAGAGCTTCAAAACTATTTCAGCAAAATTACCTAGCGATCGCTTAACCTACGGATATATTGACAAAAATCTCGACCTATCATGGTTACAGGCAAGTGTATTAAATCTCAAGGGCACAAGTGAAATTACGCAAAACATCAGTAATTCTCCTCTTGCACAAACCCTTAGCCATATGCAAGTAAGTGGCTTTGCGATTACTAGTAGCGATAAAAGTATGCAGAATGGTGAACTTTTCTTAATTCTGAAGTGATTATGGGTAAGCTTAAAATATATGCATTCCTTTGTCTGCTAGTCGTTCACCCATGACTGTTAGTTCATCTACGCCAACTTTTATATTTCATAACATCCCTTTACAGTTAGTGATGGTATTACCGTTTGTGGTGCAGGCTATGGTTGTTATGGGGCTGACGGGTTATCTGTCCCATAGTCATTGGTCGATTTGGGCTTATGGATTGCCAGTTATGCTATCCATCGGGTTTGGCACAGTCGTAGCGAATTGGATTAGTCAGCGATATCAATCCTTAGCTCAAGTCGAACTTGCCCTTAAGGAGTCACAGGAAAAATATAAAGTTCTATTTCAAACCATTCCCATTGGAATTTCAATTACGGATCAAGAATCTCGCATTATCGAAAGCAATGCGATCGCAGAACTTTGGTTAGGGATACCTGATTCAAGAGAGAACATCTGTCATCAATATGCTGAAATTAATCCTAAGATGATTCATGCTGATGGTTCACCAATGCCTGTCGAAGAATATCCCTGCGTTAAGGCTTTAAGAAATAATCAAGCTGTTTATGATCAGGAAATGGGTGTTATTTGTTCTGATGGAATTTTGCGATGGTTTAGCGTGAGTGCTAGTCCGATTCCTTTAGAGAATTATGGTGTGGTGCTAGTTCATGTCAATATTAGCGATCGCAAATTTGCGGAACAAGCAATGCGACTTAGCGAATCAAGATTACAAACCTTCATAAATAATGCGCCAACACCGATTTCAATCAAAGATTTAGAAGGAAAGTATTTATCGATCAACAGTGAATTTGCCTATTGGATGCAAGTTCCTGCTGAAGACATTTTAGGAAAGCAGGACTACGAACTTTTCCCTGCTGAAAATGTCAAAATTTCCCGTGATCATGAACTGCAAGTAATTTTTGAAGGAATTTCCTTTACCTTTGAAGATACCATTCCCCTTCCAGATGGTCGGCATACCTTTCTCATCACTAAGTTTCCACTTATGGATGACCGTGACAGCCCCTACGCGATCGCAGGAATTTATCTTGATATTAGCGATCGCAAACAATCAGAACTAGCTCTTGCAGAAGTAGAATCTAATCTTAGGATAGCGAATCAAGAACTCCAAAAATTAGTTAATCTTGATGGCTTAACTCAAATCGCTAATCGTCGTTGTTTTGATGAAAGAGTCATTTATGAATGGCAAAGACTCTATCGCGAGCGCCAACCAGTGTCTTTGCTGATGTTTGATGTTGATTATTTCAAGCGTTATAACGATTATTATGGTCATCAATTAGGCGATCAAGCTCTTCTACTGATTGCGCAAGCGGTAGATCAATTAGTTTGTCGTTCTTCAGATCTGGTTGCTCGTTATGGAGGCGAAGAATTTATTGTGATTTTGCCAAATACTAATCTAGAAGGTGCGATCGCAGTTGGTAAAAATCTTCATAGAGCGATCGCTGATTTACAAATTCCTCACCAAGATTCAGATGTTAGTGATATCGTTACAGTCAGTATGGGCATCGCTTCTGACATTCCCAAACCAGATCAATCTCCCTATGTATTAATCAATCAAGCCGATCAAGCGCTCTATTATGCAAAGCAACAAGGACGCGATCGGTCAGTGATATTTACAGATTAGCCATATCCCCAAAATAATGCCAAAATAGTACGGATTTCCAAATATCTCGAATGATTATTGACCGCAAACACTTTCGTTCACGTAGTATCCCACTGCAATGGCTGATATTATTGGCGTTCGTGGTACAAATTTTTGGCGCGGTTGGTCTGGTTGCATATTTATCTTATCGAAGTGGGCAGGAGTCAGCTAATAAGCTAGCAAATAGACTCAAGACGGAAATAAGCACCCGCGTTACAGAAAAGACCACAAACTATCTACAAGCCCTTGACCAAGTTAATAAAAATAACATTAGTGACTTGCGTCGCGGAATATGGAGCTTTGATGACTTCTCTAGCCAAGAGAGACAGGCTTGGCAACAGATGCAGCTTAATTCTTTGTCGCCAATTACAATTATTGGGTTTGGAAATCCTACGGGAGGGCATCGAGCGGTCGAACTCCTGAAGGATGGCACATTTAGTATTCGGACTGCGCCCAATGGCGGTGGCAAGTACAGAACCTTTACCACTAATCCTGATGGCTCACCAGATCAGGTTACGGAAACTTCAGTTAACTTTGATTCGCGTCAGCGTCCTTGGTTTAAAGCCGCCATGCAGGCTGAGAAAGCAGCTTGGACAAATGTATATCCCCATATCTATACAGGAGAATTATTAGTTGCTCTAGCTGAGCCAGTCTATGACCTCAAGAATGCAAATTTTTTGGGTGTGACCTATGGAATTCGCAGCCTTGAAGAAATAAGTCGTTTTCTACAAACCATTGATATTAAGACAGGGACAGTCTTTATCATGGAGCGTGATCAAACATTGGTAGCAACTTCATCAATGCTCCAGAAGCCATACCAGATCTTGCAAAATGCGAAGGATCAGAAATTATTAAAGGCTATTGACAGCCAAAATCTTCAAATTAGTGGTGCGGCGAAATACTTACGCGATCGCAATGGTAACTTAGCAAATATTCGTCAGTCAGAGCAATTTGAATTTGAGATTAATGGCGATCGCCAGAGCGTTCAAGTAACACCGATTAGCGATCGCAATGGTCTGAATTGGTCAATTGTGGTTGTCATCCCTGAGTCAGACTTTATGGCAGATATCCAAGCCAATAAAGTCTGGACACTTCTGTTATGTGGAATAACTTTACTTATCGCAACAGGGATAAGCGTCATCACAACCCGTTGGATTGCCAAGCCAATTTTGCGATTAAGTAAGGCGAGCAAGGCGATCGCGAATGGAGATTGGCAAGCGCCTTTAGAGGAGAATAATGCGATCGCTGAGTTAAATGGGCTGGCTCAGTCTTTCAATCAAATGTCTGAACAGTTGCAATCATCTTGGGATATCAAGGTTTCTGAGACAGCGCTTCGTAAATCAGATGCACAATATCACTCAATGCTAGAGTCGATTCCTGTTGGAATTTTTCGGAATAACATCCAAGGCAAATGTGTTTATGTAAATCAGAAGAGCTTGGAGATTACGGGATTATCTCTGGAAGAATTTTTCAGTGATGAATGGATTAACTATATACATCCTGAAGATCGAGACAGAGTTTTAGCTAGATGGACAGCCTATATCGAAAAAGTAAAAATTCAGCCTAACATCATCTATGAGTCAGAAAGTCGGCGGCTACATCCAGATGGTTCTATCGTCTGGGTATCAGTTCAATCTGGAGTGGAACGGAATCAACAAGGGGAAATCATCAGCTATCTAAGCACAATCACCGATATTAGCGATCGCAAACAAGCCGAAATAGATCTAAAGCGAACTTTCAATGAATTAGACTACCATATCGAGAACTCACCTTTAGCTACTATTCGCTGGGATCGAGAATTTCGAGTCATCTACTGGTCAAAACAAGCCGAAGAAATTTTTGGCTGGAGTGCCGAAGAAGTTTTAGGCAAACACTTTGGTGAGTGGAGGTTTATCTTTGAGGATGATCTCGATTACGTGGTTCAGAATACAGCAAAAATGCTGGATGGAGTCAGTAATATAATCTGCCATAATCGCAATTACCATAAAAATGGCTCCATCATCTATTGCGAATGGTATAACTCAGCATTGATTGATGAGTCAGGTAATTTGATATCCATGTTCTCCCTTGCCCATAATATTAGTGATCGCAAACAAGTAGAAATCGCTCTAAAACAAAGTGAGCAGTCAAATCGGGCTATTCTCAGTGCTATCCCAGATTTACTGTTGAGAGTTAGGCTAGATGGCTCATGCATAGAATTTATCCCGCCTTTGGTAGATCAAACTGGCACATTTTTACCTGTGGTAAAACACCTTTCGGAAGTCCTAGCGCCAGACTTGTTAAAATTGCAGTTGCAAAGGATTGCCCAAGCGCTCGCAACAGGAGAATTACAGATATGGGAGCATCAAATTATCAAGAATGATCAAATTTGTTACGAAGAAATACGAGTTTTCCCTTGCGGTATAGATGAATGCTTGGTAATTGTCAGAGATGTTTCTGCTCGTAAACAAGCAGAACTTGCCTTAGTCGAAGCTAAGGCAGCCGCCGAAGCCGCGACTAAGGCTAAGAGTGAATTTCTCGCAAGTATGAGTCATGAGATCCGCACACCAATGAACGGAGTAATTGGAATGACCGAGATTTTAGGAATGACAGAACTTACAACTGAGCAAAAAGAATTTGTTAAAACGATCAAAGATAGTGGTCAGGCTTTGTTGACGATTATCAATGACATTCTGGACTTCTCGAAAATTGAATCGGGGATGCTAGAGATAGAATCAATAGATTTTAATCTGGAGGAATTGATCAGAGGAGTTTGTAAACTACTAGAAAATCAAGCAATCACCAAGCAAATTGATCTTAAATATGCGATCGCACCTAACATTCCTCAAATTGTGGTTGGTGATCTTGCCCGTCTACGTCAAATCCTTCTAAATCTAGTGGGTAATGCCGTTAAATTCACTCAAAATGGTCATGTTTCAATTTCAGTTAGTGGCAAAGAAGTCAATGAAAAATATGAGCTGACATTTGCGATCGTTGATACAGGTATTGGCATTCAAAGCGATCGCCTTGACCTCTTATTTCAAGCATTCACTCAAGCCGATAATTCCATCAGCCGTGAATATGGAGGCACTGGGCTAGGTTTAGCAATCAGCAAACGCCTCGTAAACTTAATGGAAGGCACAATTTGGGTGGAGAGTCTCGATCAAGTCGGCGGCAGCCCTCCCATAAATTGGAAACCGCAACCTCGTGCTCACTTAACATCTCAAGGCTCAACTTTCTATTTTACGATCACGCTATTAATTAACCAGACGATTAATCAACCACAAGCAGCCTTAGCAAAAGAGTTTGCGATCGACGAAAATTTTGCCGAGAAATTCCCCTTGCGAATTTTACTAGTGGAAGACAATCCAGTTAATCAAATGGTGGCAAAATTAATGCTCAAACGTCTAGGCTATCAAATTAATGCGATCGCTAATAATGGGTTAGAGGCTGTGCAAGCAGTCCAAAACGATAGCTACGATTTGATCTTAATGGATGTCCAAATGCCAAAAATGGATGGTTTAACTGCCACAAAAATGATTCGTCAAGGTTTAAAAAGTTCTGTACGGATTGTGGCGATGACTGCCGATGCCATGCCCGAAGATCGTCAAGCTTGCTTAGATGCGGGTATGGATGATTTCATCA